>CAJIZJ010000009.1 GCA_905181825.1 uncultured Flavobacteriaceae bacterium | reverse complement strand
TCTTTGTAAGGCCTAGTGTTTGAGCCATCAAACACAAAATCTGTTGAAATATGTACTAGCTTTATGTTAAACTCTTTGCATAGTTTTGCCAATTTCTCTGCACCTTCTGCATTCACTTGATAAGCTTTGTCTTTGTTTTTCTCCGCTAAATCTACATTGGTATATGCTGCGCAATTTATTAGGAATTCAAAGTCCTTGTTTTTTGATAAATAGACCCGCATTTGAGAGCTATTAGTAATGTCAAATAGTGACGAATCCTCAAAAGAAATATTTAAGTCTGCCCTGCGCTTAGAGGCCATCTTAATACATTTCGCTAACTGGCCTCGACCCCCCGTCACCAACACTTTTACCATAGGTTCGCGATTGAAATGGCTGACAAGCTTGGCAGCTCTAAGTCTTTGTCAGAGACTTTGATTTGGTCTTGTTCTAATTTCCAGTCAATCCCTAAGTCTCTATCGTTATATAAAACCCCTCCCTCTGAGTCTTTATTGTAAAAGTTATCACATTTATAAGATATATGGGCGTTATCGCTCAGCACAACAAATCCATGTGCAAAGCCTCGGGGTACAAATAGTTGTTTCTGATTCGTCTCTGACAACTCAACGGAAAAATGCTTTAAAAAGGTAGGGGATTTTTCTCGGAGATCAACAACGACGTCTAAAACGCTACCAGAGACAACACGAATCAACTTGGACTGAGCAAAGATTCCTTTTTGAAAATGTAACCCCCTTAAAACGCCTTTAGTTGAAAAAGAAGTATTATCCTGTACAAAGCATATATCGCAGTTTAGAGCTTTGTTTAGCTGTATTTGATTATAGGTCTCAAGAAAATAGCCCCGACTATCGTTATGAATGGTGGGTAAAAGTATTTTGCAGTCTATCAGAGCAGTGTTGATAATCTCCATCTCGTAATTCTAATTTGAAAGTTTGCTAATTACTGACTTGTGGTCTGAATTTTTCTATGAATCTTGAAAACTCAAGTGCTAGTAAAACTGCAAAAGTCAACAAGAAAAAAAGAATCCCCATATACAAGTTCAAAGGAAGCTCTAGTCCAAAAAAGTTTTTTGTGTTAGAGGCAGATCCACTATCCTGCTTGTTAGAAATAGTTTCTACAATATACTGTTTATCCAATAAATCTCTATCTATCTCAATAAGTTTGTCCCTTAGTTCTAAGTCGCTTAAATATAGTTCAAACTCTTTAGTTTTTTCGACCTCACTAGAGCCTTCAAAGGTAATCCCTATCTCGGACGCTTTATTAGCGCTAAGGTCTCGCTCTAAAACTCGTTTATAGGTGTTTTGAAGCGAGTCTGATTTAACTAATGCAAATTCTAAAGCGGTTTTAGTTTGTGTTAATTCCTGAATATCTTTAAGTTGCTCGTTAACAAAAAATGGATTTAAATTAATCGACTCAACTATGCTTGAGAATACAGACTTAAAACTATTTCTAAGTGTAGACTTAATTATAATTTGTTGGTGTTTGTGCGTGTAATCTTCATTGTTTTTTAAGAAGTCTTTATATCCAATTTTTGAAGCGGCCAAGGAATCTAACTTTGTTATATAGTCGTTAAAAGCCACCAGTTTGTCGTTGTCGCTAACCAGTGGCTGGACATCAAAGCTTAATATAGATTCCGCTCTTTGAGTCTCTATACCCAAAACAGATCCTAAAGTCTCATGGTCTCTTTGTCTTACAAGGTCGTTAAAGTAACTAACAGAGTTGTACAAGTTTTCTCCTGTGGGATAATTTTGCACGATGGTCACGGAGGACTCATACTTTGGGGAAGATGTTTCTGTAAAAAAAAGGCCTATTAAAAATCCTAAAGCCACTGCTGAAGACAGGGCAATAATACGCTTCTTAATCAAAAATACGAGCCATACAAATGCTAAGAAAATGCTCTTAAAAATAGTGATGAAAAAATTGAAGAAACGATCAAAGGCATTTCCTATAAGCTTAAAAAGCTGCCCTAAATCAACTTCTTCTGAAGTGTTGGGTTTGTTAGAGTTTGTACTCATAATGTGTTAGTTAAAAATCTGTTTTAAAATTTGTTGAGTAATTAAATATGTTGGCTTGACGCCACTAGAACCAAGCCCTCCCGAGGCTAAAGTTCCTCCTGTCTCAAGAGGATTGTCACTTGCATAATAGGCGTATCTAACTTTAACGTCTGGATTAATACTACGGCGGATTTTTGAAGCCGCCTGTATTGCTTTCTGATAATGAACGCCTTCCATTTCTAAGCCAATAACATTCCACGTAGAGTCGTGGAAGAACTTAAGCAAATCCTTGTTTTGAAGAGAAGTCCCCAAAACGGTTACCATAGTCCCTTCAAAAACCTGAAGGTCTTTTGTGTCAAAATCTTTTACGGTTAATTCGTTTTTGAAAGGGTAATTATCTGCAGTACCTTCAAATATATGAGCAGAAGGAATCATGATATCTCCTTTCGAGCCCTCTAAGATCCCTGCCTTACCCATGACGGAAATAGAATCTACGTTTAGATGCGTTTGGTTTTTCCCTGTTTTAAAGGGCTTCAAAAGCTCGTCTATCGTCTCATAGGCTTGTTCACCAAATGCATAGTCCATTACAATCACAACCGGATCATCAGTTGAAGATTCGCGATTAATTTCTGTATGAGAAAAATCTATTTTAGATGAGTCAAATATTTGTACGTCTATGTTGGTGCCTGAGGTGTCTTTTATAAAAATCATTCCCTCTTGCAACGCTATTTGCTTTATTTTATTGCGAAGAGACTCATTTTCTTCCTTGCTCAAAATCTCATAAACTGTAAAAATATCATGCTTAGCACATAGAGACTTTAATGCTTTAGGGGCGTGAAGCGTGTTCATTACGCTGTGCACGTTTGCCGATATAATATGGATCGGTCTGTCTAATAGTTTATGTTTCTTAAGTGTCTCTTTAATAGTGTTTGCCCAAGCCTCTCCGTGTATATGATGTCCTAAGCGCTCTCTAAGTACCGGGCTAAAATTAATTACACGTTTAGAGTTTTCTATAATCTCACCCATAGCGCGTTTACCTAGCCAATAGATAAGATGTAAAAAATGGTCGGGACGCTTTGCTGTCGAAAATTGATCATATACTTCTAAAATTTCTTCAAAAGTTCTGCCAAGGATATTACCCGTATGAGTAATGGCTAGCTCCTTGTCTTTTTGACTTAACTTTTTCTTAGAAAGTACCGCAGCTTCTAATTTTACCCAGTCTCTAGTTGTAGTACCTTTATCATCAATAATTACTCGCTTAGCAATTTTATGAGACTCTATGAACATGAAGGTTAAGTGTGTCAAAATATCATAAATCTCTGAGCGACCTCTAGTAATCTCAATGTTCATTTGCTCAAAATCGATACGATAACAGTTTCGACGTCTTTTTGAAGGGACAATAACCTCAAAGTGAGAGTTTCCAAACCCTTCGGCACTGGTGAGGTTAATCAATACACATTCTTCAATTCCAATAGGAAGACGATCAATAACATAAAGGAGTCCTTCCAGTTCTGTTTTTTCTCCGGCTATGGAACCATATATTTCTGGTCGTAGTTGCAGTAATGCCTGTCTTAAGGTCTCGCCTGAAACCCCCATTGGCTTATAGAAGCCACGATTAAATAAGTGACGCATAGTCAAGTATAATCGCTCAATAGCATTTGAACTTTCTTGAGCTCGTGTGCGTGTTAAATTTTTAGTTTGGGTTTGTTTCATATGTAAGGCAAATATACAGTAATTAGTCTAAATCGCTTTTGTCAACGCGTCCGCAATTTTTCGATCATTAGACAGACGGGGGGTTTTATTCTGCCCTCCTAGCTTACCAATTTGTTTCATATAACTTTGAAATCCAGCCTTGGGCACTGGAGTAATAACTAGTGGTTGTAGCACTTTGCCTACCACAAGGTCTTTATAATAGCTGTTTTGGAGTTGCATAGCAGCATCTATCTTAGAAGCAAAAGCCTTTAGGTCTGAGGGTGGGTTTTCAAATTCAATAAACCATTCGTGATATGGTAACTCGGTTGAGGGTGCTATTTGTGGCGCAACGGTAAACTCGCTAACGCTAATGTCTGTCGCTTTTAAAGCAGACAAAAGAGCGTGCTCAACTTCTTTTGTTATAACATGTTCCCCAAAAGCGGATATAAAGTGTTTTATTCTGCCGCTTACGATGACCCTAAAAGGGGCTAGACTAGTAAACTGTACAGTGTCTCCAATATTGTAGGCCCAAAGTCCTGCTGTAGTCGAGATAATTATCACGTAATTAACGCCTATTTTAACATCTTTTAATGTGAGTCGTTGATGAGAGGCGTCAAAGAAAGTGTCTGCAGGTATAAACTCATAAAACATCCCTGAATCCAACTGAAGAAGCATACCCGTCTCGTTTTGTAGGTCTTGAAACGCAAAAAACCCTTCGCTGGCAGGATATAGCTCAATACTATCAACTTTTCTCCCAATAAGAGTTTCAAACTTGGAGCGGTACGGTTCGTAGTTAACTCCTCCAAAAATAAAGAGATTCAAGTTTTTGAAAATATCGCCTACTTTTTGACCCTTTTGATCTACTAATTTCTCAAAATACATTTGAACCCAAGAAGGAATTCCAGCAATAATAGACATGTCTTCGTGTATTGTCTCCTGAACAATTTTATTTACTTTCGTTTCCCAGTCTTCAATACAGTTAGTCTCCCAAGAGGGTAATCTATTTTTTTGAAGATATTTGGGAACATAATGAGCGACAATCCCTGACAAACGCCCAAGCTGAACTCCATTTATATCTTCAAGAACAGGGCTGCCTTGTAAAAAAATCATTTTCCTGTCTACAATTTGAGTGTTTCCTGTTTGATGAATGTATAATAAAATAGCGTTTTTGGCCGCCTCAACGTGGCTAGGCATGCTTTCTTTGGTGATCGGAATGTACTTAGCCCCAGATGTAGTTCCGGAAGTTTTAGCAAAGTAAAGAGGTTTACCCTTCCACAAGACATTTGCTTCTCCGGCTACCACTTTATCGACATAAGGCTTGAGTGCTTCATAATCCCGGACAGGGACACGCTTAACAAAGTCTTCGTGAGAATTTATGCTTATAAAATCATGGTCCACCCCAAAACTAGTTGCTGCCGCTTCAGAAATTAACGATTGGAAAACGCGATTTTGGGTCTCAAGCGGGCTTGAAGACCATTTTTGAATTTTCTTATAGGTTCTAGCGGCATATAACTTGGCGAAAAACGCTTTAATTGATGGCATTATAATTAATTTTAAAAGTCAATAAAATTTGTTGGATTGAGAGGGATTCCGTTGCTCCAAAGTTCGAAATGAAGGTGTGGACCTGTACTTAATTCTCCTGAAGCACCTGAAATAGCAATCACTTCTCTAGCTTTAACAAAATCGCCTTGAGATTTTGTTAAAGATGAGTTATGTTTGTATACTGAGATTAACTCATCTCCGTGATCTATAATGATTACATAGCCCGCATCTGAAGTCCAAGAAGCAAACAATACGCGGCCGTCTGATGTCGCTTTAACTGGCGTGTTGATCGGGATCACAATATCTACCGCAAAATGCTTTTCATTTAAATCAAACTTAGAACTTATAGAGCCCTTAACCGGTGGGAAAAACACAAAATCCTTTACGGTTGAAGCAGTTTCAAATAAGTTATATTTATCTTCATTACGAACCTTTTCCCTTAGTAGAGAATCTGCCTTTGAGCGGTTTAACTCTAAAATATCTGTATCTACTTGAGCTGCCTTAAAAATAGAATCTTTATTAATTACAACCGTACTAACCTCGCCTCGCAGTACCCTTTTTAAAGAATTGATGTAAGCATCGTTCATGTTGATCGTCTTCATTAAAGAGTCCGTCTTCGTATCCAGTTGCAATGCTTGTTTTTGTAATGCTGCAGAGGAGTAGCCAGGAATATATTCACGTAATGGCGTGAAAACAATTAAAAGAGTTGTTAGGGTCACAAGAATTATTGCTGCTAATGACGTCAAAAAAAACACATTAAGTCGTGTCAATTTGACTGCAAATCGCTCTTCAAAGGTGTCCTCGTTCAACACCACTAGGCGATATTTATGGAGTAGCTTTTTCTGAAGTTTCTTTTTATTTCTTTTTTTTTGTGCCATTTACAGGCAAAATTAAATAAAAATTAAGCGATTATTGTATTTAAACCTGACTATTGTTTGAAATAGCTGTTTATTTAAAGGATAATTGCTAACTTTGTAGTCTAAATTTATAGCAATATGAACACTTATATGATACCCTTGGCTATCGGAGCTCCACAAATTATTTTAATTGTGGTAGTCGTTCTTTTGTTGTTTGGCGGCAAAAAAATCCCTGAGCTTATGAAAGGTTTGGGTGGAGGAATTAAAGAATTCAAAAAAGCCAGTCAAGAAGAAACAAAAGATTCTGAAGAAAAAAAGGACTAATAAAGTCCCGCTAATCTGGAATTTATTACTGAATAGAAATCGACTGTATAATCGCTTCTAATTCAAAAACATACGCGCGCTTTTCAACTGATGGTGCAAACACAAATCCCTCGGCTACTAAAAACCGATTATTAACCTTGTCTTCTATCCAATAATTAATAAAAGGCCCAGACATAAACGCGTCTTTCACTTGCCAGATACTTTTTGTTTTAAAAGAATTTAAACTCGCAACCTCTTCAGTTCCAAAAAAAGGGGTGTAGGCCTTTTCTGTGGTCATGTAACTCCCTTCAACAGGTCCTGGGATATGCCTTTTTCCTACAGAATCTCTGGTTCTTATAATACGCTCTGCAAGTGCTTCTCTTGTGCTGTTTTGATCGTATGGAACCGTATACAACAACAGGTTTACTGTGCCCGTTTTAATGTCTCTTCGAAGCCAGAAAAAGTCGTCTTCTTGTTTTGCCAACCTGTAAATAGACGGAAATTGGATTCCTATGCCTAACTGTTTTGTGATGGCAGAGGAATTGAATAAGGATTTCCTAAAGCGGCGCTGCTTCTCTTTAACTTCATAAGCCTTGAAAGTTCTCTCTATTTTATCTTGGTTAGTTGTAAGCTGGTTTATAATTTCTTGATTTGTCATTCCACTCACCAAAACCAATCGTTGAGGTGAGGCGTAAGGGTCTTTATAAAATTTTGTGTCCGCTTCAATGCCTTTGGTAACTTTTAAAACAAGACGAGTGTTTTTTACAAAACCTGAAAAAACGGATGAAGGGATTTGCCTTAACTTATACTGAGGTTCATCCTGTGGTAGTCCATATAAGGGAGCTCCAATACTTGATCGAATAGCTTCCCCAACAGAAGATTCCCAAAGCTGGTTATCAATTACTACAGATAAATCATTAATGTTACCTGAAGACTGAGGCTTATAGACTGTTTTGTCATTTGCATTTTCACAAGCAGATACTATTAACAATAAACATAGAGCCTTTAAAAATCGTTGCATCGTATTATAAATTAATTCGAAATGATTAACGTCATTCCTGGTTTTAAATAACTGTTCCAAATATCATTCCATTCTTTTAAGTTTTGAATAGACACTCCAGAAAGTTTGTTTGATATACTCCATAGAGAATCGCCTGATTTCACTAAATACGTTCTTTTTTCTATGATGTCTTTGGAAATTGATTGTGTAGATTTAGCCGTTATATCTGCTGTTGGGTTGCGTGAATATATTGTTAAGCGCTGTCCTATTTTTAGGTCGTTAGTTCGTAAACCGTTCCATTGCTTTATTTGACTCACTCTAATATTAAATTTGCGAGCAATTTTCCCTAGGTAGTCCCCAGCTTTGACTTTATATCTGATTTTGGAATCAATCTCAAAAAATTGAGGCAATGGCTTTTCTCTTGCTTCAAATTCTGATTTTGCAAAGGCATAAATTTGATTTTCTTTCTGAACAAAATCACCAATTTTATCAAGTGGTAACCTAAGAGAATAGTTCTTGTTTTCTAAGACAGGAATAATATCTAACTTATAAGAAGGATTTAAAAACTGTAATGTTTCAATCTTTGTTTGTGTAAGCTCCGCTACATGATCTAAAGAGATCATCTGTTTTACATGAACAGTATCAGTTGCTAATATTGGCATCTGTTTTTTATCAAGATTAAATCCATGAGCCTCTGCATACTCAAAAAGATAAATAGTTGCTAAAAACGCCGGAAGGTAACCAGCAGTTTCTTTAGGCAAAAAAGGGCGAATATTCCAGTAATTCTGATACCCTCCTGAGCGCCTAATTGCCTTGGTTACATTCCCTGGGCCTGAGTTATACGCGGCTAAGGCAAGATCCCAATCTCCAAATGTTTTATATAGCGCCGCCAAATAATGGGCGGCAGCATTCGTGGAACGCAACGGATCGCAACGCTCGTCAACATAGCTACTGACTTCCAATCCATATTGTTTTCCTGTAGAAAACATAAACTGCCATAGCCCCGTAGCACCAACACGAGACTTGGCGCGCGGCTTCAACGAAGACTCTACAACTGCTAAATACTTGATTTCTAAAGGAAGGTTTTCCTTGTCTAAAACCTCTTCAAACAATGGGAAGTAATAATGACTTAATTGTATTAAAGTTTCTGTAGATCTTTTACGGGACTTTAAATGTGTCTTTATAACGCTTTCAAGCGTCGGGTTGTATGCTATATTAAAAGGCGTTTTAGCATCTAAAATAGCAAGTCGCTTTTTGAGTGTATCGGTAGGAAGTTCTGGATAATAAACCGCTTCAAAGGATTGATTGGCAATGGAGTCTGTGAGGGCTACAAAAAGATCATTAGCGAATAAAGTGTTTTGCCAACGCTCTTCCATCTGCAAAACACTGTAACGACTCTCCTTTAAAGAGTCCTTTTTAGAGGTTTTTAAAAGGTCTAAGCTGTCTATGGTCTGCCCGTATAGAGCTCCCATGTTTAATATTCCTAAAAAGAAAAAGGTTCTAAGCATTATAAAATCAATATTAACTTCGTTTCTTCTAAAAACTTTAACCAGTATTTATTTTAGAATTGCGGCAATACCAGGAAGCGTTTTCCCTTCAAGGCTTTCAAGCATTGCGCCCCCCCCTGTACTTACATAACTAACTTTATTTTCAAAACCAAATTGCTTCACTGCAGAAACTGAATCACCTCCTCCAACTAAAGAAAAAGCTCCGTTTTTGGTTGCTTCCGAAATTGAATCTCCCAATGCAATCGTTCCGGCTGAAAAAGTCTCCATTTCAAAAACGCCTAAAGGACCGTTCCATAATATTGTCTTACATTGTTGAACTACGTCGTGAAATATTGCTTTTGATTTTGGACCACAATCCAATCCCTGCCAGTTTTCAGGAATTGCTCTAACATCTACTATTTGGGTATTGGCATCGTTACTAAAATCATCTGCAGCCAAAACATCAACAGGAATGTGAACTTGTACGTTTTTTTCCTTAGCTCTTTCTAAGATTTGAAGCGCCAGCTCCATTTTATCATCTTCACAGATAGAATCTCCGACTTTGCCGCCTTGCGCTTTTACAAAAGTAAAAGTCATCCCGCCACCAATAATTAAATGATCTACCTTGTCTAATATATTGTCTATAATTGTAATCTTTGAGGATACTTTAGCACCTCCTAAAATTGCTAAAACAGGTTTTTCTCCTGTTTGCATTACTTTATCAATACTTTCTATTTCTTGAGCTAATAAGCTTCCAAAACATTTGTTTTCTGAGAAAAATTGTGCAATAATTGTAGTTGAAGCATGTGCTCTGTGAGCGGTTCCAAAGGCATCATTAATATAAAAATCTCCTAGCTTTGATAGCGCTTCTGCAAACCCTAAATCTCCGCTTGTTTCTTCTGAATGATATCTCAAGTTTTCCAACAAAAGCACTTGGCCAGCCTTGAGATTATCACAAGCGGCTTGAGCCTCTTCTCCAATACAATTACTAGAAAATAAAACCTCAACGCCCAAAACAGTTTCAAGCGTGCTCACGATGTGTCGTAATGAAAAAGCTGGCTCTTGAGATTTTGGTCTACCCAGGTGAGACATTAAAACACAACTTCCGCCATCTTCTAAAACCTTTATAATTGTAGGTTTAGCAGAAACAATCCTAGTGGAGTCTGTAACCTCAAATCGGTCATTTAAAGGGACGTTGAAATCAACTCGTATTAGTGCTTTTTTATTTTTAAAATTTAGGTCTTGTATTGTTTTCATTACTTTGAAAAGTTTGGTTAGTTTTATAAGACCTCAAAGGTAAGTATTTCTTTTAGCTTGTGAAATGTACACGAGAAAAAGTTATGTGCCAATACGCCTAATCAATAAATAAGTTAGGTATACCCTTAATGTTTAGTGTAAGTATGTTTAACTATGAGATTCAATTAAATCTGCTATCTTTGTTTTATGAATTTTGATGATATTATTGGGCAATCATTTTTAAAAACACACTTGATTAAAGGGATCCGTTCTGGACGCATTCCACATGCTCAGCTTTACGCTGGAAAGCGTGGTGTTGGTAGCCTTCCCATGGCTATTGCATATGCGGACTACTTGATGAAACAGCAGGGGGGGCTCGATATGAGCCCGTTAACACATCCTAACATTCACTTTGTATATCCAGTAACTACAAGTGATAAGGTGAAGTCTAAACCGATTTCTTCTAACTACATTAGTGAATGGCGTACTTTTATGGAATCAAACCCATATGGCTCAATCAACGATTGGTACGATCTCATTGGTGTTGGTAACAAACAAGGAAATATTGGCGTAGAAGAAGCAGGTGATATTGTATCTAAGATGTCTCTTAAGGCATTTAACGGAGGGTATAAGGTTATGATAATTTGGATGGCAGAAAAGATGAATTCTATGTGCGCCAATAAGCTCTTAAAATTAATTGAAGAACCCGCAGATAAGACTGTTATTATTCTAATCACAGAGGATGAAGAGCAGCTAATTGGAACGATCCGCTCTAGGTGTCAGACTTTGCATTTAAACTCTCTTTCAGAGAATGAAATAAGAGACACCTTAATTAAAAAGTATAATACAGAAACTAACTTAGCTGCAAACATAGCCCATCAGTCTGAAGGCAGCTATAGTCGTGCGCTTGATTTGCTGAATCAGCAACCTGAGGATCTTCAGTTCGAAGCTTGGTTTATAGAGTGGGTTAGAACTGCATTTCAGGCAAAAAGTAATAAGCAATCGATCAATACCCTCATGGCGTGGAGTCAAGAGATATCTAAGTCAGGACGAGAAATTCAAAAACAGTTTTTAGATTACAGCTTGCGGTTTTTTAGGCAGGCATTACTTTATAATTACGGAGCTAAGGAATTGGTTTTCATTAAGTTAAATGACAAAAGTTTTAAAATAGAAAATTTTGCGCCTTTTATAGACGCCTCCAATATTTCTGAAATTTCTAAAGAAATTGAACTTGCGAGTTACCACATAGAGCGTAATGCAAATGCAAAGATTGTTCTCACAGATTTATCAATAAAACTTACTCGTTTGTTACACCTGAAAAAAGCTTAATTTTTACTGTATTTTTCGTTTAAGGCCTCAAGAATTTCTTGAGTTAAATCTGAAGACTCTTGCCCATACAAAACACTACCCGCTTCATTACTTCCCAATATAAAGTTGAAACTGTTAGTTACTCCATAATCTTTAACAAAGTCAATTACTTTATTAATAATTGAGTCATTTAGAGTTTGACTTTCTTGAGCAATTGATTGCTGTTCAAACTGAACTCTTTGTTGTAAAACTTGCTCTTTTTGCTGTAGTTCTTGAGATAGCTTCTGAATAGCTGACTGAGACATCTTACGGGCTCTTATTTCAGCATCTTTGATTTCTAGCTCAAAAGCAGAGCGAAGACTGTCTGTCCGCTTTTTGAATATTTCAATTTTAGCTTGGAGTTTAGATTCTATGTCCACACGTTCTTGATATTTATTTATAAGAACAACATTGTCAACAAATCCGATTTTTGGTTGCTGACATGCAGCAAGGCTTATTAACGCTAAAAAAGAAAGGGCTAGTTTATTCATAATTGTATATTTTAATTTGATTTTGTAAAAGTAAAAAAAACCAATGGCAAAAACACAAAATATTCAAACGAGTTGCGTTATAGAAAAAAACTATAGAAAATCAAGACCTTCATTGGATTATCTTATCTAAAACATCCGCTTTTAGAGCGTCCTAATAAATAAACGTTTTTTCTTTATACCGATGTTTGGCTTAAGTGTCAACTAGGGCTTAAAGACCTTTAAAACGCTAATAAGTGTTTTTTAACACATAAATTAGGGATGAGTACTCTCCTGACTTTGAAGCTTTGAGGTTTGAGCGAAAGCCCGTGAGAAGGCTACTTAAAAAACGGATGGAACCTGTTTTCTGTTTGTTGGATAACATGCTAACATAATAAGCGTCCATACGCATTGGATATGTTTTTTCTAATTTCATCTGGACTTTAGAAAAGATTTTGGGAATAGATTCTTTGGAAAAATGCCATAGATGCCTTGGGACGTCGTATGCAGCCCAAAAACTTTTGAAGTAAAGGGCGTCAAAACTTTTGAAATTAGGAACGGCCACGATAATGCGACCATTTGGCTTAAGCAATCTTTTAAACGTTTTCAAGTCTTCTTCGATATTTGGGAGGTGCTCTAAAACGTGCCAAAGTGTGATGACATCATAAGACGCATCTTCAAGACTGCTTAAGGATTTTTCGCAATTTACCGTGTTGGATTCTTTCATATTTGCAATTTCTCTAGCTACAGAATTGGGCTCTATCCCATTAACATTCCAACCGCTTTTTTTGGCGGCTCTTATAAAATAACCCGTTCCAGCGCCAATGTCTAACAGAGTGGCTGCTTTGGTTTTAAAGGGCTTTACAAGCCTAACTTTTCTTCTTAAAGAAAAATATCTTACGGCATGATATAGAAAGTCAAAGAGAGTCTTTAATTGATTACTGTGTGAAATATAGCCTTCTTTCGGATAAAACGCCTTCAACTCTTCGTCGCTTGGCTTGGGGTGGGTGTATAGCAAGTCCAGAGAGGGGTCTTTAAGAAGCGAAAATGTTTCGCCGCTAACAGAATAATCCTTAAGAGTGATATGTTTATTGTGTGTCTTCATACAGCGTTCCACGTGGAACATGTTTAGTTATATTATCGCCCCATATAAACTAACAAAACAGAAATATCGTTTGGAGAAACCCCGCTAATTCGGGAGGCTTGAGCAACTGTTGATGGCTGCACTTTTTTAAGTTTTTCTCGAGCCTCATAACTCATAGATTTAATTTGCGAATAATCATATCCCGCTGGGATTTTCACATATTCTAAACGCGTTAATTTGTCTGCGTTATTCTTTTCCTTAGCGATGTATCCTGAATATTTGACTTGAATTTCTGCTTGCTCAATAACTTCTCGATCTAATTCATGATCATTTATATAGGCGTCAACAGCTGCAAATTTACGAACGTCTTCGATACCGATATTAGGTCTTGAAAAAACCTTAAACATCTTATCTGATTGTCTAATAGGAGCCGAATTCTTACTCTCCAATACAGGATTAGCCTCTGCTGGCTTGACGCTTTGTGTTCTAAAAAACCCAACAAAAGCTTCTGCTTTAGAAAGCTTTTCTTCCATTCGTTTTAATCTTTTTTCGCTAGCAATTCCTAAGTCATATCCTTTTGGAGTAAGGCGAATATCAGCGTTGTCTTGCCTTAAAAGTGTACGGTACTCGGCTCTAGAGGTAAACATTCTATATGGCTCATCTGTACCCTTAGTAATAAGGTCGTCAATTAAAACGCCTATATAAGCCTCGTTTCTTTTTAATACAAAAGGGTCTTTTTCTTGGATCTTTAGACTGGCATTAATGCCTGCCATTAGGCCTTGAGACGCTGCTTCCTCATAACCGGTTGTCCCGTTAATCTGCCCCGCAAAGTATAAGCCACTAACAAGTTTTGTTTCTAAGGAGTGTGTTAACTGAGTAGGGGGGAAGTAGTCGTATTCAATAGCATATCCAGGCCTGAAAAACTTAACCTTTTCAAAACCTTTAACCGCTCTCAAAGCCTTAAATTGGATGTCTTCAGGAAGAGATGTTGAGAAACCATTAATGTAATACTCTACAGTGTTCCAACCTTCGGGCTCCACGAAAATCTGGTGACGATCTTTGTCTGCAAAGCGGTTTATTTTATCTTCAATTGAAGGGCAGTAACGAGGCCCTAAGCTTTGTATGCGACCATTAAACATCGGAGAGCGATCAAAGCCCTCCTTTAAAAGATTGTGTACTTCTGTGCTAGTGTATGACATATGGCAAGGACGCTGAGACTGTAAGGGTTTGGTAATATCAGAAAATGAAAACTTTTCAGGCGTTGAGTCTCCTGGTTGCTCTATCATTTTTGAAAAATCTAAAGACCTACCGTCCACTCGTGGCGGGGTGCCTGTTTTCATGCGACCAGACTCGAAGCCTAAGTCTACAAGTTGTTCTGTGATTCCTGTGGCAGCTTTTTCCCCTGCGCGGCCACCTCCAAAATTTTTATCACCTATATGTATAAGTCCATTAAGAAAGGTCCCGTTGGTCAACACAACAGACTTAGCTCTAATTTCCACTCCTAAAGAAGTCTTTACTCCAGTAACTCGACCCTTTTTAACAACTAGGCCAGTGACCATTTCTTGGTAGAAGTCTAAGTTTTTAGTTTGTTCAAGAAGCATTCTCCAATCTTCAGCAAAACGCATACGATCGCTTTGAACTCTTGGACTCCACATTGCTGGACCCTTAGACTTATTAAGCATTTTAAACTGAATAGCAGACGTATCACTAACAATTCCGCTGTAACCCCCTAGAGCGTCAATCTCGCGAACAATCTGCCCTTTAGCGATACCACCCATTGCAGGGTTGCATGACATTTGAGCTATGTTTTGAAGGTTCATGGTAACGAGCAGCGTTTGACTCCCCATGTTGGCAGCAGCAGCAGCAGCTTCACTGCCTGCGTGGCCACCACCTACTACAATTACATCATAAATTTTATCAAACATTGGTTACTTGTTTAATGTTCCACGTGGAACAAATCAGTTGAGTCTGCAAATATAGGGATTTAGAAAGGCTTATCCATTAGTTGTTGTAGATAGAAGTCTTCTTTGCTGCGCATCAAAGAAGATTCTGCGGCAGTCTTGTCTTTGTATCCGCAAAAATGCAAAACTCCGTGAGCCATAACCCTGTAGAGTTCTGTTTCGAAAACCTGTTCAAATTCCACTGCATTTTCTCTAACTCTTTCCACAGAAATAAATATCTCTCCATGAACTTCATTGCCAACTGAATAGTCAAAGCTAATAACATCCGTGAGAGTGTCGTGATTTAAAAACTCTACATTTAGCTTGTAGAGAAAGTCATCATTACAGAAAATAATTGATATTTCTCCTTCACCACGGCTCTCATTAGAGATAATAGAGCTAAGCCATTTAGAGGCGGCCTTGGTTTTAAGGAATTCAAATTGGGTTTCTATGCTAAAACTAATCATTGTTTGTTTTGAAATATTCTTGAACTTTTTTCTGTATATCTTGACGCAAAGGTAAACTTTGTCTATTTAATATTTCCGTAGTATTAAAATATTGTTTTATCGTTTCGGGACCTACAGAAGGTTCAGCTGTAAGCGTGCTCACACCCGTGTCTGATTGTCTTTTAGAGTCTTCTCCTTGCTCAAGCGTTGCTTTGTTTAGTTTTAAAAGTTGATGCTTCAAGGCATTCATCTGATCCAATGTGTTCTGAGTAACTCCGTTGTTGATGAGGCTTTCTTCGATCTTACTCATAGACTTTAGAAGCGCGTTGTCTGATTTAGAAAATCCGTTTTTCATTAATAAGTCTTGCAAGGCGTCTCTTAGTTCTTGTTGCTGTTTGAATATTTCAAACAACTCACCACTATCTCCTTCATTTCCAGACCCTTGTGTGGAATCACTGGGTTTAGAGCCCGAAGAGGGCTCAGTGCCATTTTGATCTCCTGATTCCTTGCCCTTATTACCCGGTTTAAGATCTCCACTTTCACCTTCTGAATCTTTGCCCTTTTTGCCTAGTTTTTTCTCCATTTCCTCGCTCAAGGCCTCTTGACTCTTAATAATATCAGGGAGTTGCATTTCTTCTTGACCTTGGCCTGACGAGAGCTCCAGTTGGGCTTCCATATTGCTTAGAGCTTCACTTAGCAAGTCTGCCAGCTTATTAGTGGCCATCATTACAAATTGCTGCGAGCTTACGCCTTTTTGAAGTTCATTCTCTGAGAGCAACGCTAAGCTTTTGTCAATATTAAAAAACACCTCTGTGACCTCTTTGTTAATAGGCTCAGAAATCATTGGTTGTCGTAAGGATAGCGCAAACAAACTGTCTTCAACGTGCTCAAAATGAGTACGTAGGTTGCTTTGTTTAAGCAGCTGAACAGCAAGTTCGCGGGGATTAGCAGAGGACAAGGAAACTCGATTCATCAAAGCTTCTTGTTCAAAAGAAAAGAAAATTAAATTGTCTAAAATTTGACGCAGGACCTCAGCGTCTTCTGCCATTTGTTTCGCTCCGCCAGCACCCATTTTCTGTCCCATTTTTTGTGCCATTTGCTGAAGTTTTTGAGCTGCTTTTTTCTGACTTTTTTGTGCTTGGTTTAGCGCGCTTTGCTTGATGTTTGGTTCAGACGATTCTTCTTTTTTATCTAAATTCGCCAAAGCTTCTTGCTGGTCTTTGGCAATAGACTCCTCTAGTGAAGGGTCGTCGGGAAGCGACAGCGGCTTAGATAATGAGTTGTTATCTTTTTTTAAAGCATCAAGTTCTTGACGAACCTGATCGAAAGAGTCGTTAAGAGCTTCTTGGGCCGATTTAGTGTTTAGATCTGAAGGGGTTTTAGACAATAGCTCTTGTTCTTTT
This sequence comes from uncultured Flavobacteriaceae bacterium, assembly GCA_905181825.1. GTDB lineage: Bacteria > Bacteroidota > Bacteroidia > Flavobacteriales > Flavobacteriaceae > Hel1-33-131. Next base: position 56,186 of record CAJIZJ010000009.1, on the reverse strand, counting down.
GAAAGTGCTTTTATTTGACTATTAATTTGTTCAGCTTTTTTTGTGACGTAGTAACGCTTTGTTAGCTCCAAAAGTTGCTCTAGGCTTCGCTGCTTGTTTTTACTTTGCTTCGCAATTTCATCAAGCTTTTCAGCCAACTCTTCCTTTTTAATTTTACTGGCAATCTTTTCAATCTCTTCTAGTAACTTTTCGTTTTTTTGAAGAGATTCTTCTTGTGACTTTAAGCGTTCTTGTAATTCTTTTTTAAATGGGTCCTTGTCGGTCTTTTTAAACTGACTTAAGTTTTCTTGCATTGATTTATTAAGGGTCTCAAGTAATTTGTCTTGACTTTTTTGGCGCTCAATAAACTGCTTAAGTTTTAGCTGATCTGAATAATTAAGACGGGGAGTTTCCTTTTGGTTTTGAGAAATCTCTTTAAGTGTTTTGTTTTCCTGGGCGAGTGCTTTTAGCGCCTTTTGGAGAGCGTTCGTAACTTGGCTCTGTTGATTAATTCTTAAAGCTTCAATCAGTTTCTCGCTTTTGTGATTATACTTAAAGGTCCGACTACGTGTTGACTTGTAATTATGAATAGGGTCGTTGTCTAAAACCTCAAAATATAGTGAATAAGCTGTGTCCTCTAAAAGCTCTAAGTTTGAGGGGAAAAAATGGGTGAATTCTAGAAAATTGCCTTCAGATAATGGCAACTTGATTTTTTTATTGATGCTGGGGTTGTTGGTAGGGAAATAATGTAGGTTTAATTCCCTAAGCCCGTAATCATCTGAAAGCTGCCCGTAAAAATAAAGAGAGGCTTCCATTGTAGAGTCGCGTTTCATCTGAACCTGAATTGTGGGGGGTTTATCCTTGGTGATATTAATAAAATAATCGAGACTTTCAAAGTTGGCGAGTTTTGAATTACTAGTTTTTATAGTGTAACCTTGTGAATTAAAAAATTGCTTAGAGAGGGTAAATTGCTGATTATACTTATCAAAAAAAGAGCGTGAAGTTCCAGTCAAAAACACGACTGAGTCTGTTGACTTCGTAAGAAGCTCCCATTTCAACATGGCGCCTTCAGTAACGGTGGCGTTTCCGTTATTGACTATTTTCCTGGTCGGCTGCCGCGTGTAGTCAGGTGGGTAAACGTAAAGGCTTAACCCAAGCACTACAGGCGTAGGGACAACTGTTAATTGTAAGCTTTTAGATGTGACATTTCCAGAAAAAAGCTTAAAATTGAAGGTCTTTTTAGGCTGGAGAAACTGATACTCAAAAACGCCTGGGCTTAATGACTTTAACAGAAAACTGTCGTTGTCATAAATAATCTTAACGGTTTCAGGGACTACAGAACCTCGTGTTAGAACCTTAAGAGTAAATGACTCGTTTTCGAGAGTAGATAGCGAAGAATTGTTAACAACAAAATCGAAAGGGGCTGGTGGAGAATAGCTGGCTTGGTAATTAACAACGCGCTTCAGGCTGTCTGTGAAAACGTATTGCTTGCCGGCTCCATAAAAGATAAATATTATGAGGATGGGCAAAAGAGCGTACTTTATATACTTGTTGTTTTCAGAAAAATTAACCGCTTTTTTGAACGAAATTGTCTTTAAGCGATTGGACTTCTGCTCTATGCTTGCAAGTAACAGTTCTGTATGGTCTGACTGTTGTTTGAGCTGTAAGACATTCAAAAGCTTGTCTTTTACTTCCGGAAAGTGCTCTCCGACAATTTTTGACGCCGTTTCAAAACCAATCCCGTTCTGAACTTGAAATAATTTGAACAATGGGCTTAAAATAAAACCATAAAATATAACAAGTTCAAAGCTAACTGTAAACCAAAATAAAAGGGTGCGCCCTAATGAGCTAAACCAAAGAAAGTGTTCAATAATTAACAGAAAAAGAGCAAAAAGAAGACCAACACAAAGAAACATAAGCACGCCCCTTAACAGAGCGCTTATGTAGTATTGGCGAATAAAAAGCCTTAAATTTAATTCTATCTTTTGAAAACTATCCAATTATCATTAACTTTAGGAGGAATAAATCTACAATAATAAAACTTATTTGCGATTGGTTTGTGTTGTTATGTTTGCAAACCTTAATTCATGTGGGTTAAAATACTATACTAATGAAAGACTTGAAGTATTTGTTTGCTCTTACCATCCCATTATCAGCGTTTATTGGGCTGTATGTAAAGGGTGGGTGGCTGTTCCTTACGCCTGTATATGCTTTTGTGTTCATACCAATTATTGAGCACCTAATGCCTGTAAGCTCTAAGAACTTATCAGAAGAAACAAAAGAAAAACGAGCAGTGAATCGTTTCTTCGACTGGATGCTTTATGCTAATGCTCCTATTGTCTTCGGGTTGCTTATCTGGGGCTTTAACGTCGTATCAACCGTTAATCTAAGCACCATTGAGCTTACGGGGTTGGTTATTTCGATTGGAATGGTTCTGACCACAAATGGAATTAATGTGGCTCATGAGCTGGGGCATCGTCAAGAGTCCATAGAACGGTTCTTGTCAAAAGCACTGCTTTTACCTTGTTTATACATGCATTTTTACATAGAACACAACCACAATCATCACTTAAATGCCGCTACAAAAGAAGACCCCGCTACAGCCCGCTATGGACAAACACTGTATTCGTTTTGGATTACATCAACTGTTAGACAATATTTTGGGGCCTGGAAGGTGCAAATGAAGTTATTAAAAAACAATAATCGCTCTTTTTTTAGCCTTTACAATGACGTATTTTGGTATGTTATTATTCAGTTCGCATATTTACTTTGTGTTTACCTTATTTTCGGAGCTCTGGGGCTTGGTTTAGCAATAGCTACAGGGGTCGTGTCTTTTTTGTTTTTAGAAACCGTAAACTATATAGAGCATTACGGATTGCTTAGATTAAAAAACGCCTCTGGAAGGTATGAGCGTGTTCAAAAAATTCATTCCTGGAATTCTAATCACGTGATAGGGCGTATCATTCTATATGAACTTACTAGGCACAGTGACCACCACTATAAGTCTTCAAAAAAATATCAAGTTTTAGAATCACATGAGGAAAGCCCTATACTTCCTTACGGCTACCCCACTTCTATGGTTCTGGCAATGATACCCCCCTTATGGTTTGGAATTATGAACAAGAGAGTTCCTGATGATATGATTTAAATTAAAGCTTCCTTCGTTTTTCTTTGGGCAATGTGACTAGCAGTTATATCTTTGTATTTCTAAATGAACAAAATGAACAACCCTATTCGTGTAAGATTTGCACCAAGCCCCACTGGACCACTTCACATTGGCGGCGTGCGGACCGCTCTTTTTAATTATTTATTTGCAAAAAAAAATGGCGGTACTTTTGTGTTGCGCATAGAAGATACGGACCAAAAACGCTATGTGGATGGCGCTGAAGATTATATTATAGAATCTCTTAATTGGTGTAATATTCCATTTGATGAAGGGCCAGGTAAAGAAGGTGATTTTGGTCCCTATAGACAAAGTGAGCGAAAACACTTATATAAGGAATATGTAGACCTCTTGATAAAAAACAACAAGGCATATTACGCTTTTGACTCTGCTGAAGACCTTGACAAAGAGCGAAAAAATCACGAAGAAAATGGAAAAACTTTTATTTATAACTGGCATAATAGAACAAAGGGACGCTTAGTTAATTCTTTGGTTTTATCCGAAAAAGAAGTGCAAGATAAAATCGCCAACGGCGACGACTATGTTGTTCGTTTTCTGGCTCCGGAAGGGCAAACTATCATGCTTTCGGATACAATTAGAGGGCAAATAAAAATTGACACAAACACCCTTGATGATAAGGTTCTGTTTAAATCAGACGGGATGCCAACCTATCATTTAGCAAATGTTGTGGATGATTATTTAATGAAAATTACTCATGTGATTCGAGGAGAGGAGTGGTTGCCATCATTAGCGCTTCACAAGCTGCTTTACAAGGCTTTTGGATGGGAGGCTCCTGTGTTCGCACACCTGCCACTAATTTTAAAACCTACTGGAAAAGGAAAGTTAAGTAAGCGTGACGGAGACAAACTAGGGTTTCCAGTGTTTCCCCTGAACTGGAAAGACCGAACCACGGATAGCTTGTCAATAGGCTATAAGGAAGCGGGTTACTACTCAGCAGCTGTAATAAACTTCTTAGCTTTCTTGGGATGGAATCCAGGAACTGAACAGGAGATTTTTAACTTAGAAAATTTAATAAATGCCTTTGATCTTAAAAATGTAAACAAGGCAGGAGCTCGGTTTGATCCTGATAAAACAAAATGGTTTAACCATCAGTATATGCAAAAAACAAGCGCTGTGGACTTAGTTTCAGTGTTTATGAATGACAATCCACAAACAAACTCTGTTGACCCTGGGTTTATTGAGCTTGTTATTGAGCACGTTAAGGAGCGAGCAACATTTCCTTCAGAACTATGGGGGCTAAGTCACTACTTTTTTAATGCGCCTACCGAATATAGTGAAGCTGGTATAAAAAAAGCCTGGAAAGACCACTCAAAAACAGTTATGACTCAACTGATAAATGTACTTAGTGAAGCTAAAGACACCACGGTTGATGAGCTGCAGAGCGCAGTTAAGGGGTGGATTACAGAAAATGAAATTGGTTTTGGGAAGGTCATGATGCCGCTAAGGATAGCGCTTGTGGGGGCGCTTGAAGGAGTTGATGTCTTTGACATCATGTATTTAATTGGAAAAAAAGAATCAATAAAAAGAATTCAATCACTGATTGATAGTAACTAATTTATCTAAATGTTGTGTGGTAAATTTGATTACTTTTACCACCGCATACAACGCGTCCTGAAAAGAGAGTAAATGAAGCATATTAGAAACTTTTGTATAATCGCACACATTGACCATGGTAAAAGTACTTTGGCTGACAGATTATTAGATTTTACGGGTGCCGTGACAGAGCGTGAAAAACAGAGCCAACTACTTGACACTATGGATTTGGAGCGCGAACGGGGGATTACCATAAAGTCACACGCCATTCAGATGGAATACACCTTCGAGGGGCAAGAGTATATTTTAAACCTAATTGACACGCCTGGACACGTTGATTTTAGCTATGAAGTTTCTAGATCAATTGCGGCATGTGAAGGAGCTCTTTTGGTGGTTGATGCCGCACAAAGCATACAGGCGCAAACAATTTCAAATCTATATCTAGCGCTTGAAAATGATCTAGAAATAATACCTATATTAAATAAAGTTGATTTACCAAGCGCAAATCCTGAAGAAGTAACAGATGATATTGTTGACCTTCTTGGATGTGATGCTTCTGATGTCATTCCTGCAAGTGCCAAAACAGGAATTGGTATTGAAGAAATATTAAATGCTATCATTAAACTTGTTCCTCCTCCAGGCGGATCCCCAGAAGCCCCGCTACAAGCGCTGGTTTTTGATTCTGTCTACAATTCGTTTAGAGGAGTTGAAACTTACTTTAAAGTTAAAAACGGAAGCATTAAAAAAAATCAACAGGTAAAGTTTATTGCAACAGGAAAAACTTATGGGGCCGATGAGGTTGGGACACTAAACCTTACTCAAACCCCTAAAAAAGAAATTAAAACCGGAGATGTAGGTTATCTGATCACCGGAATAAAGGATGCACGAGATGTAAAGGTTGGAGACACTATTACAGACGCCAACTTCCCTACAACCGAAGCGGTTGATGGTTTTGAAGATGTAAAGCCTATGGTCTTTGCTGGTATTTATCCTGTGGACACAGAAGAATATGAGGAGCTTAGGGCGTCTATGGAAAAACTACAGCTTAATGATGCTTCTTTAGTGTTTCAAGCCGAGAGCTCTGCTGCCTTAGGGTTTGGATTTCGTTGTGGTTTCCTAGGGATGTTACACTTAGAAATTATTCAAGAACGCTTGGAAAGAGAGTTTAATATGACGGTCATTACAACCGTACCTAATGTATCTTACCACGCATTTACACGTAAAAACCCAGAAGAAATTCTAACACTAAACAACCCTTCGGATCTTCCGGAACCATCAAGCCTAGAGCGAATTGAAGAGCCTTATATTAAGGCTTCCATCATTACGAAGGCAGATTTTGTTGGGAATGTAATGTCATTATGTATTGAAAAGCGTGGACAGATTACAAGCCAGACTTACCTTACGACAGAGCGCGTTGAATTAACTTTTGATATGCCTTTAGCTGAAATTGTATTTGACTTTTATGACCGATTAAAAACGGTCTCTAAAGGCTATGCCTCTTTTGACTATTCGCCAATTGGAATGCGAGTCTCAAAATTAGTTCGTGTTGATATCTTGTTAAACGGACAAACAGTAGATGCATTATCAGCATTAATTCACATCGACAACTCGGTGACAATTGGGAAGAAAATGTGCTCGAAATTAAGAGAGCTCATTCCTCGACAACAATTTGATATCCCTATTCAAGCTGCAATTGGAGCAAAAATCATTTCTAGAGAAACGGTAAAAGCAGTTCGTAAAGATGTAACAGCAAAGTGCTACGGTGGTGATATTTCAAGAAAGAGAAAGCTTTTAGAAAACCAAAAAAAAGGAAAGAAAAGAATGCGACAAGTAGGAAATGTAGAAATACCTCAAGAAGCCTTCATGGCTGTTTTGAAGCTTAACGATTAATTTAAGTTCTTGTTTTTGTATTTTTAAAGAAATTCTTATATTTCAACTTAATATTTAAACAAAAAACTACTTGGACACAATAGCGTTTAAAACCATTGGGATTGGCGTCACTTTTTCTCCAAACCTGGAAGCGAATATAAATGAAGCTGCTCGATTGGCCTTGTTTTTAGGCGGCAGGCTTGTGTTAATTCATGTAGGTGAATCATCAGACGAGAAACTAAACACGTTTCTATCTTTTTTAAATCCTTTTAAGGATCAAGGGCTGGATTTTGAAGTTTCTTTCAAAGCGGGTGATCCTGTAGAAGTGATTTTATCAACTACAGAAGAAAAAAAAGTTGACTTACTTATAATAGGAGCCCTTAAAAAAGAAAATTTTGTTAAATACTACCTAGGTTCTATTGCTAGAAAAATTACTCGTAAGGCTACATGTTCTATTTTATTATTAATAAACCCTTCAAAGGAAAGGGTGAGTTGTAACCACATAGTAGTGAATGGATTAAAAGACCCTAAGACAGAAGAAACGGTTACAACTGCTTTTTTTGTGGGGCATAAATTGGGGGCTAGCAGGGTGACGGTTGTTGAGGAAATTGGTGATGACGAAGTGAGTGTGAAAGTGGACGACGATAAATCACTAAGAAAGTCCACAATAGTTAAGGAGCGTTTACGTATGAGAGAGGAAATGCGCGTGAAGGCTATACTAAAAACGATTCCTAACGAACTTACAAAAGACATTATGATCAAGTCTCAGCCAATTTTTGGGAAACGCGGCTATTCAATAGGTCACTATGCGCAAGTAGCACGTGCTGACTTATTAGTAATGAACGCCCCTAGCAAAATGACTTTTTGGGACCGTTTGTTTCCTCATGATATTGAACATATTTTAACTGAATTACCAACAGATGTTTTAATCGTACAATGAAATCAAAAGAATCTTCACTTGGCGGGTTTATAAAAGCACTGCCAAAAAATATATTTTCTGGTTTAGTGGTAAGTCTTATCGCACTACCATTGGGTCTTGGGCTGGCCATGGCCAGCGAGGCACCGCCAATAGCTGGAGTCATTACAGCTATAGTAGGGGGTGTCATTGTTTCCGTTCTGGGGGGTAGTTTTGTAACAATTTCTGGGCCAGGAAATGGCCTAGTTGGAGTGGTTTTAATTGCTATTACATCACTTGGTTTGACAGCTACATATGCTGCTATTATTTGCTCCGGAATCATTTTAATTATACTGGGATTTTTAAGGCTTGGTAAACTAGCGGATTATTTTCCTTCATCGGCAATTCAAGGAATGCTAGCAGCCATAGGGCTTATTATTCTGGGGAAGCAGTTTCATATAATGCTTGGAAATAAAATTGTCAGAGACAGTGGTATTGATTATTTGTTAGAAATACCAAACACAATAATAACGGTTTTTCAGTTTGAGGATAAAGGGTTAATTTATGCCGCACTTGCAGGAGTTCTTAGTTTAGCTATTATGGTATTTTATTCAAAAATAAGAAATAAATATTTACAGCTCATACCAGCTCCTATGTGGATTGTGATTGTTTCTGTTGGGTTTAGCTATTACTACCAGTTGGTTCTTAAGTCCCCAAATCCTATATCTTTAGACTATATGATTCCTGCCATTCCAGATATTCAAACTATTGTAAGAGAAATTCCTTCGCCAGACTTTAAAATGGTAGGAAGTCTTTCCTTTTGGTCGAGCGTGGTCGCACTGACACTTATTGCAAGTATTGAGTCTTTATTAAGCATAAAGGCGGTTGATAAATTAGACGTTGACAAAAGGCGTTCTAATGTAAATAAGGACATAAAAGCTCTTGGGCTTGCTACTGTAGTTAGTGGGTTCTTAGGGGGTCTTAATGTGGTGACGGTAATTGCCAGAAGTTCTGTCAATGTAAACAATGGAGGGAGTAATCGATCTTCAAACTTATTCCACGCTCTCTTTCTGGTGGTCTTTATTCTTCTTTTTAGCTCGGAATTAACAAGAATCCCTTTGTCCGCACTAATGGCTATTCTGGTTTATACAGGGTACAAGCTAGCGTCTCCTGTTATTGTTAGAAAAATATTTACTATAGGAAAAGAACAGCTTATAATTTTCTTTGCCACTTTACTGGTAACTTTAAAGATTGGCTTAATTTCTGGGATTGTAGCAGGACTAATTGCAACATTTATAATTCATGTGGTTGTTACTAAGAGTCTTGGTCTGTTTATGAAAAACATATTAAAGCCTAACGTGCTAATGTATAAAGAAGAAGACGGCAGTTATTTTGTTAGTGTAAAGCATTTTTGCAGCTTCTTAAACTTCAACACCCTAAAAAATAATTTAGAAGCAATTCCAGAAAATAATGACGTAATTATTGACTTTTCGTTGTGTGGTTTCGTAGATCACTCCGTGATGGAAAGTGTTGATGATTACCAGGAATTATTTCATAAAAAAGGAGGAAATATTGAGGTGATTGGACTTGATGTTTTAGGTGCTAAATCTAAGCATCCGTTTGCTTTAAGGCGTATGTTAACTCTGCAAAAAATCTTGCCAGACAATAAAACAAAACGTCAAACCAATTTAAGTTTGGTTGCTGATAATTTTGATTTAACTTATAATCCTGTAAAGAAAACAGACGGTGAGTTTCTAGAAAATTTCATCTATTTTAAAACAAAGAAAATAGAACATATATTTAATGAGCTGACAGAAGAGAACGGTCAATATCGATCTTTTGATGTTACGTTTTCAGAAGGAGAGTTTATTGCAAAAGAGGTTGTTAGAACAACAATGCTTTTTATTAAAACTTCTAAAACAATTCCTGCATTTACTCTTGATAAAGAAGGGCTCTTAGAGCGGCTTTATGCTCTAGCAGGCTACGAAGATATTGACTTTGAGAGTCACAAAGATTTTTCAAATAGATTTTACTTAAGGGGTGAAAACCCTGAAGAAATAAAAGCGTTTTTCACAAACGAACTAGTGCGTTTTTTTGAAAGTAACGCCTACTACCATGTCGAATCAAATAACGACGGGGTGCTAATTTGCAATAAACAACGCATCGCAAGTATTAAAGAAATCAAGGCTCTTTTAGATTATGGCGTCCGGTTAAATAAGCTTATTAACAACACTTAATATGAAGTTATACCCCATAAATGTTGGTAATTTTAAATTAGACGGAGGGGCAATGTTTGGAGTGGTTCCCAAGTCTTTGTGGAGCAAGACAAATCCTGCTGATGAGAAAAACATGATTGATATTGCTTCTCGTTGTCTGTTGATTGAAGACGGAGATCGATTAATCCTTATCGATACAGGAATGGGTACAAAGCAAAGTGATCGTTTTTTTAACTACTATTTTCGTTGGGGTGATCAATCTTTAGATAAGGCGCTCAACAATGTGGGTTTTTGTAAAGACGATGTAACGGATATATTTTTAACTCATCTGCATTTTGACCACTGTGGAGGCTGTGTTCAATGGAATAAAGACCGAAGTGGATATGAACTCGCTTTTAAAAATGCGGTTGTTTGGAGCAATGAAAACCATTGGAATTTGGCGGTGAAACCCAATAAGCGCGAAAAGGCTTCTTTTTTAACTGAAAACATTTTACCGATTCAAGACTCCGGTAATTTAAAATTTCTTCCAGTCCCGGAAGATGATATATTAAAGAGGTCTGAGCTTGGGTTTGATGTCTTTTATGCAAACGGCCATACCGAAAAGCAAATGATTCCTATGATTTCTTATAAAGGAAAAACGATTTGCTTTATGGCAGATTTACTACCTACTGTGGGCCATATACCCATCCCTTTTGTAATGGGTTATGACACGAGACCTTTACTAACTCTAGATGAAAAAGAACGTTTCTTAAAACTTGCCGCAGATCATAACTATTATCTACTTTTGGAGCACGACGCGCATAACGAACTAATAACCGTAAAACACACCGAGAAAGGAGTCCGTTTAAATACTATTCACGACTTCAATAATTTATTTTAAAAAAATCTTATGAAGCTAAAATTATTTAAAAACCTTCAAAAAACAACTTTTTGGTTTGGTTTATTAATGCTATCCAGCTGTGGATCAACTGCGAAAGTAACCTCCACCCCAATTGAAAATATTGATTTAATTCCGCTTAAGGAAACTAAGCTTACAGACAAGCAAAAAGAGACTTGGAGTCACTTTGACATTACAGCTGATACCGTTCCCGGAGTTAGTTTAAATAAGGCATATAAAGAGCTGGTGAAACCCAAAAGCAAAACTGTTATTGTAGCGGTTATTGATTCGGGTATTGATATTAACCACGAGGACCTTAGCGGAAACATTTGGGTTAACTCAGGAGAAATTCCTAATAACGGTAAGGATGATGACAATAATGGTTATATAGACGACGTAAACGGATGGAACTTTCTGGGTGATTCGAACAATGAACAACTAGAATACGTAAGGTTATTGGCTAGTAAGCAGACTACAAATCCAAGGTTCAAGGAAGCAGAAGAGCTACTTAAACAAGAGCGTGTAAAGTTCCTTCGTTCAAAAACACAGTACGACGGTATAATGGATCAACTGAGTAGGTCGGATGCTGTGGTGGCAAAACATTTAAACAAAAAGATTTACAAAAAGGAAGAGGTTGACGCCATTGATACGGAAGACGAAACATTGCTTGGACATGTGAGTGTTATTAAACAATCCTATGGTTTTGGTTTTGACAGTATACAGGCATTGATGAAAGAACTGAATACAGGGCTCAAGTCTTTTAACGACCGCTTAGATTATAATTTAAATATCGAATTTGATGGAAGGAAAGTTGTTGGTGATAATCCAGATGATTTAAACGATAGGTCTTATGGGGATAATGATGTAACCGCAAAAAATGGTCGAAGCCATGGCACACATGTCTCTGGGATTATAGGGGCTATACGCAATAACGGAATAGGAATGAATGGAGCGGCCAACAATGTAAAAATTATGGCCATAAGAAATACGCCTAATGGGGACGAGTATGACAAGGACGTCGCTCTAGGAGTGTATTACGCGGTTGATAACGGAGCAAAAGTAATTAATATGAGTTTCGGGAAAGGATTTTCTCCGCATAGTGAATGGGTTAGGGACGCTATAGCTTATGCAGCTGACAATGATGTTTTGATAGTCGCTGCGGCTGGAAATGAAGGCCAAGATACAGATCAAGTAAGTAGTTTTCCAAATGACCAAATAGGAACAGGGGCTGAAATTTCAAATACATTTATTAAAGTAGGAGCTACAGGGCCTAGATACGGGTCCTCGTTAGTCGCCGGATATTCTAACTACGGGAAAAATACGGTGGATGTATTTGCGCCTGGATCTCAAATATACTCAACATACCCAAAACAAAGTTATGAGTATGCGCAAGGTACGTCTATGGCGTCACCATTAGTAGCGGGTGTAGCGGCTTTAATTTTCTCTCAATATCCTAACTTAAGTGCGGCACAAGTAAAGGAAATACTTATGAAATCAGGATTAGCCATTAACAAAAAAGTATCTTTAGAAAATAGAGATGTGGTTCCTTTTTCTGAATTATCAAAATCTGGGAAATTAATAAACGCTTACAACGCACTTATAATGGCTTCAAAAATATCTAAATAATTATTCTACTATGAAAAAAACAGCTCATTTAATCTTACTACTTATAAGTTGTACATTTTTAAGCGCACAAAATAATTATAGTTACTGGCAACAGCATGTTGACTATACTATGGAGGTTTCTGTAGATGTTAAAACCAGTTCTTATAACGGAACACAACAACTTGTCTACACCAATAACTCTCCTGATGATTTAAGTGTCGTGTTTTATCACTTATACTTTAATGCTTTTCAGCCAGGAAGTGAAATGGATGTTCGTTCGCTTACAATTGCAGACCCAGACTCAAGAGTTGGCGATAGAATAAGTAAACTTAGACAAGAAGATTTTGGTTTTCTAAATGTTATAAGCTTAAAACACAACAATGTTCCTGTTGGCTATAATGTAGCAGGAACCGTTTTAGAGGTTCAATTAAACACGCCTATAAAATCCGGAGACTCTGCTATATTTGATATGAATTTCGAGGGTCAAATCCCACCTGTTATCCGAAGAGCAGGAAAAGACAGTGAAGAAAAGGTGGCGCTATCAATGGCTCAGTGGTATCCAAAAATGGCAGAATATGACTTTGAAGGGTGGCACGCAGACCCATATATTAGTAGGGAATTTCATGGTGTTTGGGGAGACTTTGATGTAAAACTGACTATAGATAAGGAGTATACGGTGGGGGGAACAGGCAATCTTCAAAACCCAGAAGAAATTGGCCATGGGTATACTAAAAAATTAACTGATCATACAAAAAAAGAATTTCTGACATGGCATTTTAAAGCACCTAATGTTCACGACTTCACTTGGGCAGCAGATCCTAATTTCACACACGACACTCTAAAGGTAGTTGATGGTCCAGTATTACATTTTCTTTATAAAAGTTCTTTGAGTAAAAAATATAAAGACAACTGGGAAAACCTGCAGCCTATTGCAAGTGAGATTATTAGGCATTACAGTAAAACCGTTGGAAAATACCCATACGAGCAATATTCTATTATTCAAGGAGGAGATGGAGGGATGGAATACGGAATGTGTACACTTATTACAGGTGAAAGACCCTTTGAAAGCTTAGTTGGAGTAACTGCACATGAAATTGGACATACCTGGTTTCAGTTTTTACTTGCTTCCAACGAAAGTAAACACCCGTGGCTTGACGAAGGTTTTGCGGAATACACTTGCACAATTATTGAAAATTCTCTTTTAGGAAAAGAAACAAAAGACCCTTTGAGAAGTAGTTATAACCGCTATTTCAGGCTGGCTTTAAGTGGAAAAGAACAGCCGATGAGTACACATGCGGATAGGTTCTTATATAATAGTTCTTATAGCACATCAACTTATAGCAAGGGAGCGCTTGTTTTAGCCCAATTAAAATATATTATTGGAGAAGACAACTTTAATGAAACCCTTAAAAGGTATTTCAAAGATTGGGCGTTTAAACACCCAACACCAAATGACTTCATTCGTTCTGCTGAAAAAACATCGGGGATAGAGCTAGAGTGGTTTTTAACTGACTGGACACAAACGGTTAACACAATTGATTATGCTGTAAAAAGCATAGAGACGTTGAGGGCTATGTCTGAACAAATAGCTGCGGAGACCGGTATAAAAATAAGCCTAGAAAGAATTGGTCTTATGCCTATGCCTGTAGAAGTAGAGGTGCTTTTAAATGATGGAGAAAAATTAAATTACTACATTCCCTTGCAGATGATGCGAGGAGAGAAACCAGTAGAAAAAGAAGTGAAAATATTGAAAGATTGGGCCTGGGCCTATCCAACGTATAGTTTTACTATAGCTATTGCCAAAGAGGATGTCAATACAATTACAATTGATGCACATAACGAAACTGCTGACATAAATCAGAAAAATAATCAGAAAAAAACATTGTAGGCATGGAGCGCTTAAAAGGTAAAAAACAAATAGAAAAGTTGTTTGTTAGCGGGCGATCTATAGGAGCGTTTCCTTTAAGGCTTGTGTACATAGAGACTGAAATTATAAATAAAGTAGGGGTCTCAGTTAGTAAAAAACACTTCAAAAATGCAGTAGATAGAAATAAAATAAAACGACTGCTTAGAGTAGCTACTGAGAGTCATTTCCATAAGCTATTGGAGCCACTAGATTCTAAATATTGTTTGATGGTATTATATGTAGGGAAAGAAATGCCTAGATCAAAAGAACTTGATGTACAATTTACATCCATGACAAAACGTTTTAATAAAAAAATATTGAATGAAGTTAAGTTATAAAAAAAGAGGAAGGTTAATGGGGTTGACTATTTTAGTTTTTATCTCAACAACCGCCTATAATAGCGACTATTTTGAAATTGCTAAACAAGTGGAGATATTCTCCACTCTGTTTAAAGAAATCAATATGAATTACGTGGATGAAACGAATCCGGCAGAGCTAATGCAGGAAGGAATCAAGTATATGCTCAAATCACTAGACCCCTACACTACATACTTGACAGAACAAGACGTAGAGTCTGCGCGTATGAACCAATCTGAGGCCTATGTTGGAATTGGTGCTACTATTAATCTATCAGAAAGTAAGTTAATTGTAATTGAGGTATTTAAAGGGCTTCCTGCTGATGAAGTAGGTTTAAAAGCTGGGGATGAAATTACATATATAGATGGAAATAAAGTAAGTGATCTTGGGGTTGCTACGCTACAATTACTTAAAGGAAAGAGAAATAGTTCTGTTTTGTTGTCTTTGATAAGTAATGGAGAAACAAAGGAGGTTCGGATAAAAAGAGCTGGAATAACTCCAAAAGCAGTTCCTATAGCTAAATTAATGGATGATGGTGTTGGATATATTGCCTTAGATAGATTTACAAAAACAGCTTCGAAAGAGGTTGAAAATGCCCTTAAGCTTTTTATGATAGACGAAGCTAAAGGGATTATTCTAGATTTAAGAAACAACCCAGGAGGACTTCTTCAGGAGGCAGTCAAAATAGTTAATTTGTTTGTGCCTAAAGGACAGCTAGTAGTTTCAACAAAATCAAATATAGAGGGTTTTAATAACAGCTTTATAACTAGAAAGCAACCGTTGAATTTAGACATACCTTTAATTATATTAATAAATGAAAAAAGTGCATCAGCAAGTGAAATTGTGGCGGGAGCATTGCAAGATTTGGATAGAGCAGTAGTTATTGGAGAAAGAAGTTTTGGAAAAGGTTTGGTACAAAGGCCTAAATCACTGCCTTACGGAGGGCAGTTAAAGGTGACAATATCACGTTATTATACACCCTCAGGGCGCTGTATACAAGCTTTAGATTATAAAAATAGAGGAGAAGACGGGGAAGCTATTAAATACCAAGAAAACGACTATAAAGCATTTAACACTAAAAACGGTAGAACTGTTTATGATGGAGGTGGGGTGACGCCAGATGTTTTGTTAGGGAAAAGAGAAAAGTCTAAATTTATACAGAAGCTTATAGATAGCTCGCTGGTCTTTGAATTTGCTAATAATTATTACCACAACAACAATGTGAAAGACTTAGGTGATTTTAAATTAGGTGAAAAGGGTTTTAATAATTTTAAAAAAAGAAGCCTTGTTCATCCTGTTTTTTTAGAAGATAAAAGTATAAGAGAGATAAATGAATTGTACGACCATATAAAAAAAGAAGGTTTACAGGGTCTTGAAGGCACATTAAAAGAACTAAAAAAATCTGTAAATGAATCAAAGACCCGTTTAATAGAACTACATAAATCAGAAATTACAACCGCCTTGGAGGGTGAAATTATTAAGCGCTTCTTTTATAGAAAAGGGTTGTATACTTATTACTTAGTAAAAAGTAAAGACGTGAAGGCGGCGCAAGAACTACTAGGAAACACTAAATCTTATCTTAGTATATTGAATAGGTAAAATATTTTATTACCTTTAAAAAGAAAGTAAATTATATATGAAAAAAATTTATTTAATATTATTTTTTGTGGGGCATTTACTTCATTCACAAACAAGTAGTACGCATGTCGTTTATTTTGAAACTGGGAAGTATAATGTTCCTGAAATTGAAAGTAATAGGCTTGTTTTATTTGTACAAAGCTTAAAAGATATAAAAATAGAACGTATTTCTATTTATGGTTTTACAGATGACAGAGGAACAGATAACTATAATTTAACCCTTTCACAAAACAGAGCTGATGCTATTAAAAAAATATTTTCAAGATTTGGTGTTGATGACAATCTTATAAGCAACGTAGATGGCAAAGGAGAGGTTTTGTTAAGAATTGTTTCTTCAGAAAATTTAAATATTATAAGGGGATTAAATAGAAAGGTTGAAATTAATATAGAATACAGGAAAGCTGTACCACTTAGTGAAGAGCTTGAAAAAGAGGAAGAAACCACTATGTATTTATTAAAGGATGATCTTTCTGTGGGTGATAAAATAACCTTAGATAATATTTTATTTAAAACAGGTTACAGTAATTTAGAAAAAGAGTCTAACAAGGTTTTAGAGAACATAGCAGCCTCCTTATTGAAAAGAAAAAACATCTATTTTACTATACAAGGGCACGTCTGTTGTACCAAAAATTCAAGAGATGCTATAGACAAGAAAACAGGAAAGAGAAACTTGTCGATGGCTAGGGCTAAATATATATATGACTATTTAGTTAAAAAAGGGGTTAAAAGAAGCCGTATGAAGTATGTTGGATTAAGAAATAAATACCCTTTGGGAGGTGCCAGTAAATTCGATAGGAGGGTGGAAATTAAAATAACCTACATCTCTAAAAAAAATTAATACCGTTCCATTTCTATATGAGGAATTCCATCCTCTAAATAAGTTTTACCAATAGACTTAAATCCTAATTTATTATAAAAAGACTCTAAGTAGACCTGTGCAGAGATTTTAATATGGGAAGAGTTAAATTTATTATCAATTGCAGTAATAGAAGCTTCCATTATTAAAGATCCATAACTTAGGTGTCTTTCATTTTTATCAACTACTACCCTACCAATACTAGATTCATTAAAATAATCTCCTGGCTTAAATATACGAGTATAAGCAACTACTTTATTATTACTTTTTCCAATAACATGTAGTGATTTTTTATCCTTACCATCAATGTCTTGATAAACGCAGTTTTGCTCAACAACAAAAACTTCACTTCTTAGTTGTAGTAAATCATAAAGTTCGTTGATTGATAATTCATTGAATGTTTTTATATAAATATCTAACATAGAATACTGGGATGTTTTAATATTAATAAAAAGGTATTAACAAGATTTAATTTTATTAATTCTATTTTGGTGCCTACCACCCTCAAATTCTGTTGTTAAAAAAGTATTTACCATTTCTAAAACATCTTTTATATTTGTAAAACGTGCTGGTATACAAAGAATATTAGCATTATTATGAAGTCTTATTAATGATACTATTTCATTATTCCAACATATACCAGCTCTTATATCGGAGTATTTATTTGCTGTCATAGCGACGCCATTTGCGCTACCGCATATTAAAATACCATACTTGGAAATATTATTAATAATATCTTTAGCAACAGGATGTACAAAATCAGGATAATCAACACTAGTATCGGAGTCAGTACCATGATTAGTTACATTTATTTTCTTATTCTTTAAAAATTCTAAAATTTTAAATTTATAAACTGTTCCTGCGTGATCGTTACCTATTGATATGTTCATTTAAATATTTATTTAATTCTTAGTAAATTTACAAAAAAAGAAAAGTATAAAAAATATAATGTTAATAGCATGTTTAATTAGTTGTTGATAATTAATGAAGGAAAATGAAAACTAAATTTTTAATATTCATTTTTTTTTATCAACCACAAATAATAAATTATAAACCTAATAAAGTTATCTATTTGAGTTAAGTACTTATGATTATAAAAAAAGAGGTTGTTAACATAAAAAATTAAAAAAATTATTAATTAACTTGAATTATATTAGTTATTAACAATGTATAATAATCTATATAATTAATTGATTTACAATGTTTTATATAGTTTATAAGATGTTTATAAGATGTTTATAATGTAACTTATATTATAATTATATAAAACTTATATAGGCTATTAACACACTATAATAAACACCATTAGTTTTTAAATAATTAAATAAAAAAATTATATAATTATATTAAATGTGGATAAAGTTAAAAAACGGGTGAGTCTTCGTTGAATTAAAGTGGTAAATTTGCTTAATCACATATCATAAATGAAAAGAAATAAGAACAATAAAAAGTCTGTACAAAATTATAGTGAAAGTATATTAACTATACTTAAACAAGATAGAAATAAGACTTATAATCATAAACAAATTGCTGCAAAGCTAGGGGTTAACGATTCAAGTAGTAGAAATCAAATTATAAAAAATTTACACAAATTAGCAGGTCATAAAGAAATAGAAGAAGTTGAAAGAGGTAAATTTAAAATAATAAGCTCTACCGAATATTTTACAGGAACAGTAGATATGGCATCCCGAGGGAATGGTTATATAATAAGTGAAGATTTTGAAGAAGATATTTTTATAGCTTCTAATAATATGAATAAGGCACTTCATGGAGATACCGTTGAATTATACATTTACAATCGTAAAAAGAATGGTAAACAAGAAGGCGAGGTAACACAAATTATAAAAAGAGCTCGCTCTGAATATGTAGGTATTGTTCAATTAAATGCAAAGTTTGCTTTTGTTGTTCCAGATAGTAATAAAATGCCTATAGATATTTTTGTACCCTTATCTAAAACTCTGAAAGCTGAAGATGGTGATAAAGTATTAGTAGCTTTAGAAGAATGGCCAGAAAAAGCAGATTGTCCAAATGGTAAAATAATAAAGATATTAGGCAAGCCTGGAGAACATAATACAGAAATTCATTCCATACTAGCAGAGTATGGATTACCTATAGAGTTCCCTTTAGAAGTAGAAAATTATGCAAATAATATAAATACATCCATCACAGAAGAAGAAGTGTTAAAACGTAGAGATATGCGTTCTACCCTTACATTTACTATAGATCCAAAAGACGCAAAAGATTTTGATGACGCTTTATCTTTTAAAGAGCTTGCAAATAGAAATTATGAAATAGGTATTCATATTGCAGATGTATCTCATTATTTACAAGAAGGAACAGTTCTAGACGATGAGGCTTATGAAAGAGCTACTTCTGTTTACTTAGTAGATAGAGTAGTTCCTATGCTACCAGAAGTGTTATCAAATAATGCATGTTCCCTCCGACCTCATGAAGAAAAATATACCTTTTCTGCAGTATTTGAAATAAATAACAAAGCAGATATAGTAAACCAATGGTTTGGAAGAACTGTAACATATAGTGATGCTAGATTTGCTTATGAAGAAGCTCAACACATTATTGAGACAGAAGGTTGTGAAATACCAAAAGATATATCTATTACTAATAAATCTTATATAACAACAACCCCTATTAAAAACTCAATAATTAAACTAAATGAACTCGCTAAAATAATGAGAGAGAAACGCATGAAAGATGGCGCTATATCATTTGATAAAGTTGAGGTTAAGTTTAATTTAGATGAAACTAGTAATCCTGTAGGTGTTTTTTTTAAAACATCTAAAGATGCAAATAAACTAATTGAGGAATTTATGTTATTAGCTAATAAAAAAGTAGCTGAATTTATAGGAAAACAATCCCCTCAAAAAACATTTATTTACAGAACTCATGACGAACCTAACGATATAAAACTTCAAGGACTTCAACGAATAGTATCTCAATTTGGACATCAATTAAATTTTAAAAATAGAACTACAACAACAAATTCTTTAAATACACTTCTTAAAAACGTAAAAGGTACTAAAGAGCAAAATTTAGTTGATACACTTACAATTCGTTGCATGAGTAAAGCAGAGTATTCAACTAAAAATATTGGACATTACGGATTAGCTTTTGATTATTATAGTCATTTTACCTCTCCTATTCGTCGTTATCCAGACGTCATGGTCCATCGATTATTACAACACTATCTAGATGGTAATAAAACAACTGACCAAGGAGTTTTTGAAGAAAAATGTAAACACTCTTCTAATATGGAAAGCCTTGCTACTAAAGCAGAAAGGGACTCTATAAAATACATGCAAGTTAAATACATGCAAGATCATAAAGAAGATAATTTTTTAGGAGTTATTTCTGGAGTTACCGAATGGGGTATGTATGTAGAAATAATAGAAAATAAATGCGAAGGCATGATAAGAATAAGAGATATAAAAGGAGATTTCTATAGATTTGATTCTGACGAATATGCCTTAATAGGTGAACGAACAAAAACAAAATATCAATTAGGAGATCAAGTAGAGGTTCGTGTAAAACAAGCAGACTTATTAAAAAAACACTTAGACTTTATTTTATCTTAATTCACACACAATGAAAAAGAGTATTTTTATTTTATTTTTATTTTTTTATTTTCCAATATTTTCACAAGCTCCAATAAGTAAATCATTAGGAGAATTTTCTAAACTTAAAGTTTATGATTTAATTAATGTTGAGCTTATTCAATCCTCAGAAAATAGAATAGAGATATCCGGAGAAAATGCTAAAAGCGTTTCAATTATACAAAAAAATACGACTCTTAAAATAAGAATGGTGGTAAGTAAATATTTTAAAGGGGAAGATACTTTCGTTAAATTATTTTACACAAAAGTAAACACTATTGATGTTAATGAGGGGGCGAAAGTTATTTCTGAGACGCCAATCCAACAATATGAGGTAGAGTTAAAAGCGCAAGAAGGTGGAGAAATCACAATACCTGTTAACACTAAAGTTTTAACAATTAAATCTGTCACAGGTGGTAAAATCCAAGTATATGGTACCTCTAAATCACAAAACATAGATATAAACACAGGAGGTGTTTACAGGGGAGAAAAATTACAAGCACAATTTTCAAAAATAAGAATAAAAGCAGGAGGAAATGCGGAAGTAAGAAGCTCGGACCTTATTGATATTAAAATTTTTGCAGGCGGCCTCCTAACTGTCTTTGGACAAACAACGAACATAAAAAATAACAATATTTTTGGAGGGAAAATTATATATAAGGACTAATTTAAAAAGAATCAACTTTTTATGATTGAAGACATCCAAGCTGCAATCCCATTAGGCTTCTTTCTAGCTTTTATGATAGGACCGGTTTTTTTTATGTTAATAGAAACCAGTATAACAAAAGGAGTGAGGGCAGCAATAGCATTTGATATAGGAGTTATTATTGCGGATGCTCTTTTTATAGCCGTTGCCTATTTTAGTAGCTTTCAATTATTAGAAAATTTAAGCAATCTTCCAGGTCTTTATGTTTTTGGCGGCACAATTCTTTCTGTTTATGGGTTAATAATACTCATCAAAAAACCCAATGAAAAGCAAATAGAGAATGAGTTCAATAACACAACAAAAGCAAACTACTTTCAACTCTCTATAAAAGGCTTCCTATTAAACTTTATAAATATTGGTGTGTTGGTTTTTTGGCTAGGGGTTGTTGTTGTTACAGGACCAAGTTTTGAAAATAGTATAAACAGGTTCGTCGTTTTTTTTAGCACCTTATTGATAGCATACTTTTTAACCGACCTCGTAAAAATAATACTCGCAAAGCAACTAAAGAAAAAACTTACACCTAAAATAATCATAAAAACAAAAAAAATTCTCGGGGCTTTATTAGTAATTTGTGGACTTATATTAATCATAAAAGGCTTTTTACCTAAAGACAGTTTGAACCCGCAAAATATTATAGAAGAAATAAGATAACAAAAAAACCACAACAATCTGTTGTGGTTTTTATAACTTGAGGCGTCTAGCGGATTCGAACCGCTGTAGAAGGTTTTGCAGACCTCTGCCTAGCCACTCGGCCAAGACGCCAAAAACGAATGCAAATTTAAGCAAATTTAAAGACTACACAAGATAAATGAAAAATATCAGTAAAAACATAACTACGTGAAACCTTTAACAGCTATTTATTTTATAGTCAATCCTATTTCTGGAACGGGAAAAAACATGCTCACTCCAGAAATGGTATCTAGCGTATTTCCTTCAAGCGAGTTTAAAGCTGAAATAACCCAAACCCTACACCCAAACCACGCTACAGAGCTTACTAATAAACACATTGCCAATGGAGCTGATATTATTGTGGCTTGTGGAGGCGATGGAACAATTAACGAAATAGCTAACTGTTTAGTGGGCTCTAATGTCAAACTAGGCATTGTACCAATGGGATCAGGCAATGGCTTGGCCTCAACTTTAAAAATTCCTAAATCTATTTCGGAAGCACTAAAAGTAATAAAAATATTACACAGCACTAAGATTGACGTGGGCGAAATTAACAAGCACTATTTTTTCAGTAATACAGGGATAGGTTTTGATGCGAATGTTATAAAAAATTATTCTAAAACAAATAAAAGAGAGTTAATATCCTATCTTAAAGCCTCTCTTATAACCTTTTTCAAAGACTCCCCTTCACTATATTTAAAAATAACTTCGGAATCACAAACTCTTTCTTTGAAGCCGTTTATGGTTTTTGTTTCCAATACAAATGAAATGGGTTATGATATTTCTCTAACCCCCAAAGCATCTATTCAAGATGGCATGTTAGATGCCATTGTTGTTGAGACGCTAAATAAATTAGAGGTTATTTGTTTTGCATTTTTATTACTAATAAGAAAGCCACATATCTTTAAGAAGGCACATTACTTTCTAGCCCAAAATATAGAAATAGAAAACCTTAGTTCGGGTGGGTTTTTAATACAAATAGATGGGGAGTCTAAAGAAATACACTCCAACACTATTAATATAACTATAAAAAAGAGAGCACTTAACGTAATGGTTCCTTAAGCACCTAACGCGCCTCAGTAAGTACAATTGTTACTTTTTCCACATCGCCTCCTATAGGAGGGTTTATTTTAGACACCGAGACAGTTGCTTCCGTTACAGATTTACAACTTTCAAAAACACGCAACATAATTCTTTTTGCAACAGCCTCCAGTAGTTTTGAAGGAATTCCCATTTCTTCAACCACAATTTTATTTAATATTACATAGTCAACAGTGTCCACTAAGGCATCTGAGATAGAAGACCGGCTTAAACTCGCTTTTACACTTAAATCAACCCTGTAGTCACTACCAATTGTTGTTTCTTCACTCAAACAGCCGTGATATGCATAAACCCTTATATTTTCAACCTTAATAACGCCCATTATTTATTTATTTTTGGTATAAAAATAATAATTATACTGAAGATATATCTATAAACTTTTTATTTGATTAATTTTGCTAGGTATTTGATCAAGAAATACAAACCATTATGTCAGACAACCACAAACCGCTCAACTTTATAGAGCAAATAATAGAGGAAGATTTAAAGAACGGTTTACCGCAAGACAAACTGCGTTTCCGATTCCCACCAGAACCTAACGGATACCTCCATATAGGCCACACAAAAGCTATTGGTATAAGCTTTGGTTTGGGGGAGCGCTATAACGCTCCGGTTAATTTACGTTTTGACGACACGAACCCAACAAAGGAAGATCAAGAGTACGTAGATGCGATAAAGGAAGACATTAGATGGCTTGGATATAAGTGGGATAAAGAGTTATATTCATCAGATTACTTTAATCAACTATACACATGGGCGCTCCAAATGATCAAAGACGGCCGTGCCTATGTCGATTCACAGTCTAGCGAGGCAATGGCACTCCAAAAAGGAACCCCGATCCAGCCCGGAGAAGATGGACCATTTAGAAACAGGTCTGTTGAAGAAAACTTAGAGCTTTTTAGACAAATGAAAAGCGGAAAATTTAAAGGAGGAACCCATGTCTTGAGAGCTAAAATAGACATGAAGCATGTCAACATGTTAATGAGAGACCCTCTTATGTACAGGATACTACACACTGACCACCACAGAACAGGCTCGGATTGGTGTATTTATCCTATGTACGACTGGACCCACGGGGAAAGTGATTACTTAGAACAAGTATCACATTCTCTGTGTTCGTTAGAGTTTAAGCCACACAGAGAGTTATATGACTGGTTTAAAAAAAACATATTTAGTTACAGTAAAGACTCCCTTCCGTTAAAACCAAAACAACGAGAGTTTGCCCGTCTCAACTTAAGCTATACCATAATGAGTAAACGTAAATTACTCAGGCTGGTAGAAGACAAATATGTGAGCGGATGGGACGACCCACGTATGCCAACAATATCAGGACTTAGACGCCGCGGTTACACCCCCTCAGCGATTCGTAAATTTGTAGAAACTGTAGGGGTCGCAAAACGAGACAACACAATAGACGTATCACTTCTAGAGTTTTGTGTTCGTGAAGATTTAAACAAAATAGCCTCAAGGATTATGGCTGTTTTAGACCCGGTTAAACTTATAATAGAAAACTATCCCGAGGGAAAAGAGGGATGGCTTGATGCAGAAAATAATCCTGAAGACGAAAAAGCAGGGCATCGCTGCCTTCCATTTTCAAAGGTTCTCTACATAGAAAGAGATGATTTTAAAGAAGAAGCAAGTAGTAAATTCTTCAGACTCTCCTTAGGAAGTGAAGTTAGACTTAAAAATGCGTTTATTGTTAAAGCTAATAGCACTGTAAAAGACGCTAACGGCACAATTTTAGAAATACACTGTACATACGACCCAAAGAGTTTAAGCGGCAGCAAAACCCCTGAAAGCCTTCGAAAAGTTAAAGGCACGTTGCATTGGGTTTCTAAAAATCACGCGATTAAGGTAGAGGTTAGAGAGTATGACCGCCTGTTCACACATGAAGAGCCCGACAATCAGTTGGAAGATTTTTTAACTTTTGTAAATCCAAACTCGTTAAAAGTAAAGACCGCCTTTGTTGAGCCCCACATCCAAAAAGCATCTGTTGGTCAGCACTTCCAGTTTCAGCGTATTGGATATTTTAACCTTGACAAGGAGTCTACACCCGCTAATTTAGTGTTTAATAAAACAGTTGGTTTAAGAGACACGTGGGCGAAAAAACCACAAATTACTCCTACAAACAATCAAGTTTCATCTCAGGCTTCAAAACGAAAACCACTAGATCTAATTAAGCAATTAGGTAAGAAATACACAAACCTTCCAGAGCTTAAGCAACAAAAAGTAAAAGCGGAAATACAGTTGCTTGCTAAAGGTGTTTCTTATGAAGATTTAGAACCTTTATTTAATACAGCAGCTAAAAAAGTAGGTACACGAATTGCTGTAGTGATTGCATTAAAAGTTCTAATTACTGACGGTCTAGAGCTAAATCATCAAATCGATGCTTTTTTACAAGCGGCCAAAGCCGATAAAGCTCCCTTACTAAGTCAAGAGGTTTAAAGACTCCCTTTAATACTTGTATCACTTCCCTGTTTTTTAAAATCTAGTTTTAAAACTGTTTTTATCACGTCATTTTTTGTTTGTGAAGGCGCAAACGACTGTAAATCAGTAATTATCGGCATGGTAGTTGATTTGGAGATTAAAACAATCAGCTCGAAAGCCTCGAACCTGCCTGTTCCAAATTATTAATTTTGTCGAAACAAACCGAAAAAAGACCCTAAACAGAAGTAGGTACCATTAACCCCCTCCCCTTATGTTAAACAAAACAATTTATTTTTTAATTCTAATTATGGGATTAACGACCGCTATCGGCTGTAGTGATGACGACTCTCCTGCGGCTCAAAAGTCACTAACACTCAGCATTAATAAGCTTGAAGATGTAGGAGCAAACTTTATTTATGAAAACTGGCTGATTGTAGACGGGTCTCCAGTTGCTGCAGGAACGTTTTCAGTCGACTCTAATGGAGTTTTGTCAGAAACTAAATTTTTAATGCCCGCTAAAACATTAGACAGCGCTACCGAATACGTACTTACAATTGAGCCCAACCCAGACCCAGACCCAACTCCAAGTAAAGTTCACGTTTTGGGCGGTGATTTTGTTAGTGATAATGCAGAAGTGTCTATTGATCATTCTAAAGCTCTAGGAACCAATTTTTCCACGGCAGCAGGAAATTACATCTTAGCAACCCCTACTGATGAAGATACTACAAACGAAAACAGTGGACTATGGTGGCTAGATCCGAACCCGTCAACAACTAATCTTTTCCCATCTCCAGGATTAACCCTTCCCACTCTTCCAGAAGGCTGGGAGTACGAAGGCTGGGTTGTTATTGACGGAGTCCCAGTTTCTACAGGTAAGTTCACCTCTGTTTCTGGAGCTGATTCTACTAAGTTATTTAGCGGAACAACGAGTGGCCCTCAATTTCCTGGAGAGGATTTTTTAATGAATGCTCCACAAGGGCTAACATTTCCTTTAGATTTATCTGGTAAAAAGGTTGTTATATCTGTTGAGCCTAAACCAGACACAAGTCCGGATCCATCAACTATAAAGCCATTAGAGGGGACAGTTCCTCCAAATGCTACAGACCATTTGTTATATACTATGCTAAATAAAGATATAGGGTCCGAAAATTTTGGATCTGTTAGTAGAGAATAGACAAAGGTCAATTTAAATAAAACCCCCTATAAAAACATATAATTTATAGGGGGTTTATAATTAATAATCAGTGCTTGATTATTATTTCATTTTCTTTGGAGCACTTTTCATAGCCTCACCAATTTGGTTGCTCGCTGTAAAGCTGGCCACCATATCGTTTAGCATATTACTCCCCGACTGTGGTGAGTTTGGCAACAATATAAGGTTGCTATTCGTTTCTTGTCCGATAGACTGAAGCGTATCATAATGTTGTGTTACAACAATTAGAGCTGATGCTTCTTGAGAGTTAATACCCACCTTATTCAACACCTCAACAGATTCTTCAAGACCACGAGCAATTTCTCGACGCTGGTCTGCAATACCCTGTCCTTGAAGACGTTTGCTTTCAGCCTCAGCTTTTGCTTTTTCAACTATTAAAATACGCGCAGCATCTCCTTCAAATTGAGCAGCAATCTTTTCGCGTTCAGAAGCGTTAATTCTATTCATAGCTTCCTTAACCTGTGAGTCGGGATCAATATCTGTTACTAAGGTTTTTATGATGTCATAACCGTAATCCATCATCGCTTCGTTAAGTTCTGTTTTAACAGCGATGGCAATATCATCTTTTTTTACAAACACGCCATCCAGTTTCATTTTCGGAACTTCCGCTCTAACAACATCAAAAACATAAGAAGTAATTTGATCATGCGCGAAGTCTAGCTTATAAAAAGCATCATAAACCTTAAGCTTTATCACCTTGAACTGCACTGATACCTTCAAGCGAACAAATACATCATCTTTTGTTTTAGTTTCTATTAACACGTCTAATTGCTGAATTTTCAGACTCATACGACCAGCAATCCGATCTACAAAGGGGATTTTAAAATGGAGACCAGACTGGCGGGTGCCTAAAAACTTTCCAAAACGCTCAATAATAACAGCGGTTTGTTGTTTAACTGTAAAAAGAGCGGCAAACAAAGATAATATTACAATAAAAACAATAGCTAATGTAGTATAGTTCATGGATTAAGAGTTTTAAATTAAAAATATTTATCTAAAATTACTAAATTTATCTGAGATTGTATGGTAATCATCGCAAAGAAATTCATAAAATTCATTGCGTTTTTATCTCAAAAATGCAAGAAACTATACGGTTGTTTTTAAATAAACTTCACTTTTTTTAGGAAGTCTTGAGGGATGATTAAAATAAACTGTTTTAGTATTGTATTCCGCCTCAATTAAGAAAAAACTACCCTTGTAAAACACCTCCTTAACAACAGCCTTAAGACCACTGTTTTCAACCACAAATACTTGATGCGAATAGTAAATAATGTTATTTATAATACTAAAGTCTCCAAAAAAAGCAGCGACCAATGGGTGTATAGGGTTATTATATATTTCTACCGGGCTTCCCTCTACCAAGATCTCATGATTCTCCAGCACAACCATGGTATCAGAATAAGGTAAAACATCTTCCTTATCATGCGTCGCCATTACACAAGTAATGCTATTTGATTTTAAGTAGCTAAAGAATTTTTTCCGTAAACTTTGTTTTTTAAAATTATCAATATGGCTAAAGGGTTCATCAAGAAGAATAATCTCGGGCTGCTTTGCAATAGCCCGGGCCAATGCCACGCGTTGTTTTTGGCCACCGCTTAAAAACTGAACTTTTGTGTCAGAAAAATCTTCTAACTCTACAACTTTTAAAAGTTCGTCAATGCGTTCTTTTTTTTCCTTAGGAAAAAAGTTTGATAAATAAGCTCCAATATTTTCAGCGACTGATATATAAGGCATTAGATCAAACTCTTGCGCCACATATTTCATAAAATCATGACCAACAACCAGCTTATCTTTCGGCCCCAAAATGGACTGCTCTTTCCAGGTTATGGCCCCACTAGAGACGTCCATTTTTCCGAAAATTAACTTGAGAAGCGTGCTTTTACCTGAACCACTCCCTCCTACTACAGATAAACAATTCCCTTTTTTTACAAAGACAGAAATAGATCGTAAGATCCTTTTCTCTTTGTAATTAAACGATACGTTTTTTATCGACAGCATTTAAAGGGCTTATAAAATATTGGCCACCAAATATTCGGCAATTTGAATCGCATTTGTAGCAGCACCTTTACGTAAGTTGTCAGAAACAATCCACATATTTAGGGTGTTTGGAAGTGTTTCATCTCTTCTAATTCTACCAACAAACACATCATCTTTTCCGTGTGCATAAATTGGCATTGGGTACGTATTTGTGTCTGGATTGTCCTGAACTGTTACACCTGAAGCCTGACTCAGAATTGTCCTAACTTCCTGAAGCTCAAAATCGTTTTCAAATTGAACATTTACAGATTCCGAATGCCCTCCAGAGGTAGGGATTCTAACAGCTGTAGCCGTGATGGCAAACGTTTGATCATTAAGTATTTTTTGAGGCTCTTTAGCCAGCTTCATTTCTTCTTTAGTGTAGCCGTTTTCAAGAAAAACATCGCAATGAGGCAAGGCGTTTCGGCCTATAGGGTATGGATAAGCCATTTCCCCTTTGACTCCTTTTATTTCGTTTTCTAATTGCTGAACAGCCTTCACGCCTGTTCCAGAAACCGACTGGTATGTGGAGATTACCACGCGTTTCATTTTATAGGACTTGTGTAGTGGAAAAAGCGCCATTACCAACTGAATGGTTGAACAGTTTGGATTTGCAATGATCATGTCCTCTTTGGTTAGTTCTGAAGCATTAATTTCAGGAACAACCAACTTTTTTGTAGGGTCCATTCTCCAGGCAGACGAGTTGTCAATGACAATAGTTCCTGCATCGGCAAATTTTGGAGCCCACTCAAGAGAAGTGTCTCCACCGGCAGAAAAAATTGCAATATCCGCTTGCATCTCTACAGCAGTGGTAAGACTCACTATAGAGTAGTCAGCACCTTTATAGCTTATTTTTTTACCAACACTTCGTTCAGAAGCAACGGGTATAAGTTCTGTGATTGGAAACTGACGTTCTTCGAGTAATTTTAACATGACCGTTCCCACCATGCCTGTAGCACCAACAACTGCAATTTTCATTTTATATATCTTTAATTTAGAAAGGTAAAATTAACAAATTAAGCGATTCACAAACATATAAAATTCAAAAACCAGGCCAACAGGGGTCGTCTTTATGAATCTCGCTAAAAAAGACTGTTTTTTTAGCAAATCTTTAATTTATATTAATTGGTCGTGACAGAATGTGTTATTTTTTATTCAGAATCGATGTATACTGAAACCATAAAAAAACTACTTAATAATCTTACGAGTTATACGCTGTGAGATTCCGGTAATTAGCTCATAAGATATCGTATCAACAGCTTCAGCAATTCCCTCGGCGGAAAAACTTGAACCGAATAGAACAACCTCATCTCCTTCAAGACAGTTTATAGACGTTACGTCTACCATTATCATATCCATACAGACATTCCCGACAATAGGAGCTGTTTGTTGGTTGATAGAAACCGTTCCCGCATTGTGTCCGTAGTGCCTGCCAATTCCGTCGGCATGTCCAATAGGAATGGTGGCAATTTTAGAGTCTACTCTGCAAATGTGCCCGCGGTTATATCCAACACTTTCTCCAATAGATACACTAATAATTTGAGACACCACAGATTTTAAGCTAGCGACAGGTATTAAATTTTCACTCTCTTTTTTTGAATTTCCATACCCATATAAGCCAATTCCGCACCGAACCATATCAAATTGAGCTTCGGGATAATTTAAAACTCCAGAGGTGTTACACAAGTGTCTAATAATGGTGTAATCAAAGCTATTAATAAATTTTTCAGAAAGAGATTTGTATCGCTCTATTTGAGTGTCAGTAAATTTTTTTTCATTTAAATCTTCGCTTGCTGCTAGGTGAGAAAACACAGACTTTACTTTTAAGCAAGAAGCGTCAATTAACGTATTTAAAGCTAAATTTATTTCTTCAGGTTCAAAACCCAATCGGTTCAATCCGGTATTAAACTTTATATGCACGGGATAATTAAAAACATTACACTTTATCGCAACTTTTTTAAACTCTCTTAACGTCTTCAAGCTGTAAAGACTAGGTTCTAAAGAGTGCTTAATTGCTAATTCAAGATTTCCTAGTTGAGGATGAAGCACTAAAATAGGAACTGTGATCCCTGCTTCTCTCAATTCAACCCCTTCGCTAATATAGGCGACAGCAAAATAGTCAACCCCAATTTTTTGAAGATAATTAGCAATAACAGAGGCATCGCTTCCATAAGCAAAAGCTTTCACAACCGCCAAAAAAAGAGTGTTGTTTTGAAGTTTAGATTTTAGAAAATCAAAATTATGCTTTAAAGCGTTGAGATTAATTTCTAAAGTTGTTTCGAAGACCTTAGGCATTAGATTTTTTTTTTGCAACCGGAATATCAACAGGCTTTATGACGTCCAAGTCTTTTACCTTTTCTTTTGTGATTGCTTTATAATAAGCAGCGCGGCTTAGGGGCTCATACTCGTCTACTTCACCTAGAAGCACTAGAGATTCGTCCTTAGACTTTCGGTGGCTGTATTGTGCTAAATTGCCTGTATGCGTACATACGGCATGTACCTTAGTAACATACTCTGCTGTAGCCATTAGATTTGGCATAGGACCAAACGGGTTTCCTTTAAAATCCATATCAAGACCAGCAACAATAACTCGAACTCCTTTGTTTGCAAGGGCATTACAAACGTTTACAATTTCATCGTCAAAAAATTGAGCCTCATCTATTCCAACAACATCACATCCATCTGCTAGTAGCGGGATATTAGAGGCTGATGGGACTGGGGTTGATCGAATCTCATTTGCGTCGTGCGATACGACCATTTCATCATCATACCTTACATCAATAGCAGGTTTGAAAATTTCAACTTTTTGTTTTGCAAACTGTGCACGTCTTAGGCGGCGAATTAATTCTTCTGTTTTTCCAGAAAACATCGATCCGCAGATTACTTCGATCCAGCCAAATTGTTCTTTAGGGTTTACTGTATTTTCGAGAAACATTTTGTAATTTTAACACCAAACGAAAATAACATTCGTTTCCATAAAGGTGGCGTAAATTTATTAAAAATCAAAAGTATAAATTTAAAAGTTATAAAAAAGCATTATTAAGCAGTTTGCGCCCCCTTAAAAATAGATTTAATTTAATCAATACTACAAAATGAAAAAGAAGCTAGAATCGGAATTATTAAGTATCGCCCATAAAATCCTTAAACTTACTGGAAGAGAGGATCTTGGGAAAATGCAAACCGAAATAGCGCTGCTTTATCAAAAAATTACAATTTTAAAGTTTATTGAAGAGCACCACGACGGACAGGTTCCAGAGTCAGTTGAGTCAGACTCTTCTTTTTTTGAATCGCTTGAGCCTGCGCAAGAACAGCTAGCGACCGTTGTGAATTCCGAAGTTCATAAACAAGAAGAACACAACAAGCCAGAACAAGAGTTAGAAATTCCGGAGCCAGAGATTGAAGAAACAGGGAGCCTAACAGCTGCAGCAGTTGATCAGTCAGAAGAAGAAACTGAAGAAAGCCCTGTACTAGAACTTCAATCAGAATCTCAATTAGAAGAGACGACCACCCCGCTTAACGAACCAACAGAGCACGATCTTAGTGAGCTATCTCCAAGCTATAATCAACTTCCAATTTTCGATGCTGTTGAAGACCCCCCCCAGATAACCTCATTAAATGATCAATTAAAGTCTCAAGGCTTCCAAGTGGGGCTTAACGATCGATTGGCTTTTGTAAAAAGCTTATTTGAAAACAGCAATGAAGATTATGACCGAGTTTTATCTCAGTTAAGTACTTTGGATTCATACGAACAGGCTACTAGTTTGTTAAACTCCATTATTAAGCCAGACTATAATAACTGGGAGGGGCAAGAGGATATAGAGGCTCGATTTTTAGAGATAATTGAAAAGAAATTTAATTAAGCTCAAGCCTATCAAGGTTCCAAATACATTATTTTCATTACTTTTAACCACTAAATATAATTGAAATGTCTTCAGAGTTAAAATACGCGGTTTTTGGAAGCGGAAGTTGGGCCACGGCCATCGTTAAAATGCTTTGCGAGAACCTTGATGAAGTTGGTTGGTATGTAAGAAAACAACAAACCATTGACTACATCCTTTCCGAAGAGCATAACCCTTCGTATTTAAGCTCCGTAGAGCTTCACATGAAACAACTAAAGCTAGAGAGTGATATAAACAAGTTAGCAGCTTATGCGGACATCTTAATATTTGCCATTCCTTCAGCATTTATTGAAACAGAACTAGCAAAACTAAATATTGATATTTCCTCCAAAATAATAGTGTCAGCAGTTAAGGGAATTATTCCAGAATCAGGGCTGTTAGTTGGTGAGCATTTTCACGAGAAACATTCAATAGAGCTAGACAACATTGCTGTTTTAGCAGGTCCTTGCCATGCGGAAGAGGTTGCGCTGGAGCGTTTATCATATATTACAATTGCCTGTACAAACCTCACTATTGCAGAAGAAGTAGCCGCTCAGTTTTCTAGCCATTATATTAGAACCAAAACTCATGATGATGTTATTGGTGCAGAGTACGCAGCAATGTTAAAAAACATTTATGCAATTGCAGCAGGTGTCGCTCATGGCCTAGGATATGGTGATAATTTTCAAAGTGTTTTGATGAGTAACGCGACACGCGAAATGAAACGCTTTATAAAAAGTGTTCATAAAATGAAGCGAAACATTAACGAGACGGTCTATTTAGGCGATTTATTAGTTACGGGTTATTCTGTATTTTCAAGAAATAGAATGTTTGGAAATATGATCGGCAAAGGGTATACGGTAAAATCCGCACAGATGGAAATGAGTATGATAGCGGAAGGCTTTTACGCGGCTAAAAGTGCATTCTTAATAAACCAAGAATCGAAAACCCCTTCTAAAGCCCCTATCATAAACACGGTTTACGAAATTTTGTATCTCCACAAAAACCCTAAAGAGTCATTTAAGAAACTAACAGAGAAGCTTTGTTAGGGCACCCTTAAAACAGGTGATTTTAAAATTTAATCATTTCATTTCTAAAGAAGTAAAGATTTTTATAGGGCTTTATTCTGGCTTAGTTTTCTGAAAGAGGAAAAGAAAAGATCACTAAAAAACGTATTTTATTGAACACGAAACTCTTGGAGCCGATTGAGAATCTTAAGATTTTAAAACGCCTCTTAGATTCATTAAAGGGATCTTTTCAAGCAGTGACTCGTTGATGGTGTTTTTTTGAAACTCAAATCTCTTTTCATAGATTTTATTGTCCTCAAAAAAAGACAGGTTAAACACATTGTTCATTGACAAAACATTTTCTTGAATCATCTCAATTTTCGCAAAACTTTTTGCTGGAAGAGCATCAATTTTTTTTCTAAAAGTTGTTGTTATTTTATCTTTTGAATACCCTTTAGTCACAATAATGATCATATCTAAGCAAACCGACTTGTTATTAATTATATAGGCGTTCCAGTCAAAAACTTTATAGGCTTCATTGTATTCTTTCACAACAGCGATGTACACGTTTTTCACTTCGGTTATGAGAATGTCTTTTTTCAAAAAAAGGAATTTATAATGCGCTTTTAAATTGCTCTAAAAAGCGAACGTTGTTTTCACTTAACAATCTGATGTCACTAATCTGGTGAAGTAACAAGGCAATTCTGTCGATTCCCATTCCAAAAGCAAAACCAGAGTATTCTTTAGAGTCTATTCCACAGTTTTCAAGAACGTTTGGATCCACCATGCCACAGCCCATAATTTCCAACCAACCGGTTCCTTTGGTCATTTTGTAATCCGTTTCAGTTTCTAACCCCCAGTACACATCAACCTCAGCACTCGGTTCTGTAAAAGGAAAATAAGAGGGACGAAGCCGAATTTTTGATTTACCAAAAAGTTCAGTTGTAAAATATTGAAGCGTTTGCTTCAGGTCTGCGAAGCTTACGTTTTTGTCTATGTAAAGTCCTTCTACTTGATGAAAAAAGCAATGCGAACGTGCTGAAATAGCTTCATTTCTGTACACTCTTCCAGGTGAAATAGTACGGATAGGAGGCTGATTATTTTCCATGTACCTGACTTGAACCGAACTTGTGTGTGTGCGCAATAAAATATCGGGATCTGTTTGTATAAAAAAGGTATCCTGCATATCTCTAGCAGGATGGTGCTCGGGTAAATTTAAGGCAGTGAAATTATGCCAATCGTCTTCAATTTCCGGCCCTTCACTTACGTTAAACCCTATTCTAGAAAAGATATCAATAATTTGATTTTTAACCAACGAAATTGGGTGCCGCGCGCCTATTTCAAAAGACTCACCAGGACGTGATAAGTCACCAAAAAGAGCATTGTCGGTCACATTGTTTGTCAAGGATTGCTTTAGTGTGTTGACTTTTTCTTGCGCAGTACTCTTTAAGTTATTAATAGCCTGTCCAAAATCTTTTTTTTGTTCGTTTGGCACTTCTTTGAAGCTCGCAAACAGTTCTGTTAAGAGTCCTTTTTTCCCAAGAAACTTAATTCTAAAAGCCTCCACGTCTTCTAACGATTGCGTGTTGAAAGCTTCAGCTTCTTCTATAAGTTTATGGATGTGTTCTATCATAATAATGTAAAATAAAGACCAAATTTAAGAAAAGTTAACTAATAAATTCTGCCTCAAGAAAATAGTTTACAATAGCGTCCTTCATAAGAACACTTTGTTCACCAGCCTTAAGGTTTGGTAAAGCCTCTTTGACGTTGTAATGAGGCCAGCCTTGTTCGTCAAAATAGTCAAACACGTAATATCCGTAAGGCTCTAAAAGTCGACAAAT
This sequence comes from uncultured Flavobacteriaceae bacterium, assembly GCA_905181825.1. GTDB lineage: Bacteria > Bacteroidota > Bacteroidia > Flavobacteriales > Flavobacteriaceae > Hel1-33-131. The sequence goes on along the minus strand of CAJIZJ010000009.1, from coordinate 20,802 downwards.
TGCAATATGCATTAGGTTAAGCTTTTCGTCCTTTTTAAATCGACGGTGAAGCTGTCCAAGTTCCTGAACACCAATAAGATATATAATTCCGTCAAGGTCTAAAGTTTCGCCATCCGCAAACTTAGAGGATAGTTTTTGCACCACCTCTTCCCATCGTTTTTTAAGTTCTTCGTCTCGAGCCATAATTATTTCGTAAATTTAGGGTGTATTAAAATAGAAACGAAACATTTGCGTTAGAATGTTAATGCTATTTTTTAAAATAAACTATCAACTATGTCTGTTATTGATATTATTATTGGAGCACTTATACTTTACGGAATTGTTAAAGGACTTTTCAAAGGCCTTTTTGTTGAAGTCACCTCTTTGTTAGCACTAGTGGTTGGTATTTATGGAGCCGTACATTTTAGCAAGTACGCTGCCCAAATTTTATCAAATAATTTTGACTGGAGCCAGAACACTACTAGTATTACCGCTTTTGCGGTCACTTTTGTGGTCATTGTGCTAGCAATCTCCTTAGCGGGCAAAGCACTCACTAAACTTGCTGACTTTGCTGCGCTAGGCCTTTTAAATAAATTATTAGGAGCCCTTTTTGGGGGCACCAAAATTGCCTTAATAATTAGCGTGTTATTATTGATTCTTAGCACATTAAATCAAACAATACCATTCGTTTCAAGCGACGAAATTGAGAGGTCTTTACTTTACAGCCCTGTAAAATCGTTAGCTCCAATGATTTTGCCAGATCTAATGAGCGCTGCTAATGAAATAGAGTTACCAAGTATTTCTACTCCTTAGTAGTTTTTTAGTGCTGCTATTTAATCAAGCTTTTAACACAATCGTCAAAATCATTATAGATATTCTCTTCAGGAATAAATGAGGGAATAAGATCAATTCGCTCCATCATGTATCGCGGTTGTTTTAACACGTTTACAAACAGCACGTCTACGTTTTTAGTTTTCAAATCTTGGATCATATCTTCCATAGCATACAGTCCAGATTGGTCCATATATTGCATCTTGCCAAGCCTTAAAATAACCGTAGTGGCTGTATCCGGAATTTGTTTGTATAATTGTTGAAAATCAGAAGTAGACCCAAAAAACAAAGGTCCTTTAATGTGTTTAATAAACACGGTCTCTTTTAGTGTTTCAGGAAAATCACCCTCATCTGGCCACGCTTTTTCTTTTAAAGGTTTAACCTCAGAGTATTCAGACGTCAAATCTCCAATTTTTTTCATAAACATCAAGCAAGAAATAATTAAGCCGATTCCAACAGCAAAGATCAAGTCCCAGAACGTAGACAAAAACAATACGACAAGCATAATCAAAACTTCAGAGCTTACTTTTAGAGGTCCAAAAGAAAGATCTCTCGGAAGTGCCGGTATTGCTTTGAGTCCTTTATAGTCCATAACGCCAATTCCAACCGTGATTAATATTCCCGACAGAACCGCGGTAGGAATTTTAGAAGCAATGGGCCCCATCGCTAGCAAGACAAAAAGCAACATAACGCCCGCAATCATTCCTGAAAGCTTTGTTTTTCCTCCGGAGTTTATATTAACAACTGTTCTTATGGTCGCCCCTGCGCCAGGAATGCCGCCAAAAATGGATGCTATACTGTTTCCAATTCCTTGTCCAATAAGCTCTTTATTTGGTCTGTGCTTCGTCTTGGTCATGTTATCAGCTACGATACTTGTAAGCAGTGAATCAATAGCGCCTAGCAGAGCAAGCGTGAACCCGGTTAATATATACGGAGTTATTGTGGCCAGTTTAAATTGAGTGAAAATAGCAAGTTGAGGTATTGGCAATCCGTTAGGAATTTCTTCAATAGGTATATAATCAAGTTCAAAGGCCACGGCGATACCAGCCATGACAACTAAAGCAACTAGCGTGCTAGGAACTACCGTTGTGATGCGCTTAAACCCATAAATAATCAAAATAGTTCCCAATGCTAGTAACAGCTCTAGCCAATTAATATTTTGCAAGGCTCTTGGTAGGACTTTTAACGCCCCTATAGTCCCAGAAGCCTCTTTTGAAGCAAGTGTTTTAGCCTCTTTAAGTATGTTTTCTTTTGTAATTAACGAAGCTCTATCAATGGTGCTTTTAAGGTTTTCTAAAACTAAAACACCCTCTCCGGCCTCATCTTTTAAAATATTTTGAAGAATCACTTCTTTAGCTTGTGCTTTAAAAAGATTAACGTAGCCTGCATCTTCCTTAGGATTATACCCAAGAGAAGGCAGGACTTGAGTTAATAATATAATAACTCCTATGGCGGTCATAAAACCAGAAACGACAGGATAGGGAATATATTTAATATACTTCCCTAGGCCCAGTAACCCTAGTCCCACTTGAGACAATCCGGCTATCAAGAACACGGTTAAGATTGCGGGGAGAGCAACATTTATGTCTCCATCATTAGCAGCAACAATACCAGAAACAATAACCATGCTTACGGCCGTCATTGGTGCTGTAGGGCCAGAAATTTGCGTGTTAGTTCCTCCAAAAAGAGCAGCAAAAAAACTAATAAATATAGCGCCGTAAAGACCTGCGCTAGGTCCAAGACCCGAAGACACTCCAAAAGCTAAAGCCAAGGGTAGCGCCACAACTCCGGCGGTAATACCTCCAAAAGCATCTCCTTTAATATTTGAAAAAAATTGTTTCATTGTAGTAAGATTAAAATTAGATTTCACAAAGCAACTAGGCTTTGACGTTTTCAAAAATACAATTTAAACCAAGTCTGGAGGCGGGGAGGTGTTTACAACAGGAAGCGCCTTAAAATTTCTTCTAAAGAATCCAAAGTTTAACGTAAGAGGCGCTATGTAGAAGCACACTTCTGAAATGAGGCTATTAACAAAATCAACCTGTGAGAACTCTCTAGAGTTTTCTATGTCCTTGTTGTCGGTTTCTGTTTCTATTGAGGTCATTACAGACGGCAGGTCATGCTTTGAGATTAAAAGCATAAAGGAAGGCGCTGTTAAAATTAACAGAAAAACAATCGAAAAAGAAAAAGAAATAAGTTTACGCACAGTCATTTTACTATCAATTCATGGTAAATATATAATAAAAACGAAAAGAACTTCGACAAAAATTAAATAATTCTTAAAGTTAAAGTTCTTTTATTTCAGAATTCGTAATCCAGCCAGTTTCGCCATTTTTTAGTTTAATTTTTGACCAATCAGAATCATATTTTTCAATCACAAAAACCTTTGTACCCTCGTGTAACGTAAAGGCGTTTTCCGCTCTAAGGTTCGGCTCTGTCTTTGCCTCAACTTCTTTTGCAAAAATAATTGCGGGTCGGGAAGACATTTCAAGACTTTCTTTTTTGAGTAATAAACAAAAAGTGCTAATTAAGAGTATTAAAACAAAACCGCTACAAATGAAAAACAATCTTTTTTTTGTTTCTGAGTAGGACAGAAAATAACACAAAAACAATACCACAAATAAACTGGCAACACCCACGCATCTTTTCGCCCATCCATCTAAACTCATGCTGTTTACAGTCTGGTGAAATAATTTTGAAAGTCCGTTTTTAGGAATTTCTTGAATAGCATCCACCGTCATTTTTTGAGCAAAGCTTAGGTTGGTTATAATATCTTCGTCTTTTGGGTCTAACAAAAGTGCTTTTTCATAATAATAAATACTTAATGCAATTTTATTAAGCTTATAATGACAGTTGGCGATATTGTAATATAACGAAGCGGAGTGTTGGCTAGCATCTAATATAGAGGTGTAGGTCGATAGGGCTCTTTGATAGTTTCCAGAGTTATACAGCTGATTTGCTTTATCAAAAGACTCGTTTACTTGTGCCAAACAAAAGGAGCCAACTAACCAAAAAATAATAAAATATTTCATTGTTTTATTTTAACTGTTTGTCTAATGCGTTAATCACCTGTACCGCTTTGTCATAGTCGTTTTGCATATCAAGAGAAGTAAGAGGCGTGTATCTAGCAAGCTCACAAGCAGTTAAAATAGAAATAAACCCCTCTAATGTTGTGCTTTCCACCTTCTTTTTTGTCAACAATTCGTCTATTTTTTCTTTATTAAATTCGCTTGTCTCGATACGTAATTTTGATTTTAAGTAATTATGTAAAGCACGCTCTAGGGCGTTGTAAAACTTCTCTTTTTGCCCTAAAGATTTTTTGGCGTCAATTAAGTATTTTCGAGCCAATCGATTTGTTTGTCTAATTTTATTCCCAGAAACATCTAACGCTTTTATTGTTCTGTTTTTTACAACAAACAGTAAAACTGGAATAAACAAAAATGGACCGAAAAGCAACACCCAAAATAACAGGGATTTGAAAAATGGTTCCGATTGCAGAGGGGTAAACCCTGTATTGGTTTTAAAAGAACGGAACAGTTTTAAATTAGGCTTGATATTGTTCTCAGACAATAGGTTAGTAACCTTGTTTTCAGCTTCAGAATTTGCATTAGGCCTAGGATCTACAGAAATAACCAAACGTTCAGATTCTAGCGACTTATAGCGTTTAGTTTTTACATCAAAATAAGAAAAGGTAACGCTAGGAACAGGGTAGCTTCCCGGATCATTAGCCACAACGGTATAGGTGTCGCTAATTTTACCTCTCATTCCGGAAATTAGAGTTGTTACTTTTTCGTTATGCTCGGGTTCGTAAACCTCTAAGGCGCTTGGAAGAACTAGCTCGGGCAGTCTAAACAGTTTTAGATTCCCTTTTCCAACAACCTCAAGCTTAACCTCAAAGGCTTCTGACGCTTTCAACGCTTTTTTGTTTGTAGTCAAACTAAAATCAAAAGTCCCCACAGCTCCTGAAAAACTTTCTGGCTTCCCTTTTTCAGGAAGAGGCTTTACGTTAATAGCTCTATTACCTGCTGAGACCCTCCTGTTAACGGTACTCATAAAGGAACGACCAAACACGTCACGCCTATTGGAAGGAACCTCAACAGTCACGTCAAGAGATAGGGGTTCAATGTTTAATTTCCCGCTTTTTTGGGGATATAAAACTGTTTTTCTTAGAATAACATAAAGGTAGTCTTCACCCTTATAAGTTCCTTGTTGTGCCCCTAAGCCGTTTACATCAATGTTTTGACTCCAGAAGTCGCTATACCTAGGCTTGTCTATTTCACGGGAGTTTCTAACCCCTATCCCAGGTGCTATATATAACTTATGCACAACGGTTATAGCTTCATTTAAATACGGATTTAAATTTGAAACTTCTGCAACAAGGTGAATTTTTTCTGAAGCAACGTAGTTAGGGTCATTCGGGTCCTTTGGCTTGTCTATCGCGGCACTCACTATTATTTCTAAAGTAAGTGTTTTATAGGTCTCTCCTTCAATTTCAATAGTTGCTTGCCCAATACTAAATAGCCCTCTTTTTTTTGGGGCCAAGAAATAACTGTAGGTTTTGGAAAACGATCTTACACCATTAATCCAAGAATTGTTAATAGACTGACTAGGTCCGCCAACAACAGTGAAGTTCTCAAAGCTAGGCGGCTCAAAGTCGTCACCATCTTTATTCATTGTAAAATCAACACGCAGTCGCTCGTTGATTCCAAGCTTCCGTTTACTAACCTTTGCATCAAAAGAGACCTGAGCGGAGACCATCCCAGAAATGAAAAACATAAATATAAGAGCTCTTAGTTTCATTTTACCAGTCCTTTTCTGTTTGAATTTTAATCCCTTTTGTTTTGGATGCATTCATTTTTTCTTGCACCTTTTTTTCTTCATTATTCATAGCTTCAAGTAGGTTTTTTACTTGTTGTGGAGACATTTTTCCAGGTTGAGGTTTTTGTTGCCCCTTATCCTTATTTGGGTCATTATTCTTTTGGTCCCCCTTATCGTCTTTCGGCTTGCCATCTTCATCTTCGTTATCTCCTTCGTTGTTTTTATCTTCGTCTTCGCCCCCTTCTTCTTTGTTTTTATCTTCGTTATCTTTTTTCTCGTCACTATTTTCTTTCTCGTCTTCATTTTCGTCCTTGTCTTTTTCTTTGTCCTCATCATCGCCGTCGCCGTCGCCTTCACCTTGTTCTTTTGCACATTCTTGAGCAAGCGCTAAATTATAACGACTTTCGTCGTCAGATGGATTATTTCTTAGAGCATTTTTATAGGCCTCAACCGCCTCTTTGCAGCGCTTCTGTTGCATTAGAGTATTTCCAATGTTATGATATGCCTTGTGTTTTTCTAATTTAGAACCGCTATTGCTAACCGCTTCAATGTGGCGCAACATTGCTTCATCATAAAGTTCAGAGTTGTAATATGCGTTTCCAAGGTTATACGAACCAGCAGCATTATTTTGCTTTATGGAAACCCCCAATCGGTATTTTTTTTCAGCCTCTACAAAGTTTTCGTTAACAAGATAATTTCCATCAAAGATATAATTATTAGACTGGGATAGTTGAGCTTCATCATTTTGAGCGTTCCCTAACGTGTAGCTAAATAACAATATAACTACAGCACACCAGCCAAGTCCATAAGAATGGTTGGTTCCTGTTTTTATATCGATTGTTATATTTGTTGTTAAACTCATAAGTTTTCGTTAAAAAGATTAAGACGTTTTAGCCAAGCGGTTTTACGCTCCAAAAATAAAATATCTAAAATCAGAAAAAACAAACCGATTCCTAAAAACCACTGAAATTGGTCTTTATATTCAGCAAATTCTTTAGCCTCAAACTCTTTTTTATCCATTGCGTTTAAGGCGTCTCTAATTTGTTTTACGACATCAGCGGTCTGGTTTCCGTTTACATAGTCGCCATTTGCTTTATTTGCGATCGTTCTTAAGGTTTCTTGATTTAATCTAGTAATGACCGTTTCATTATTTTGGTCTTTTTTATAACTCATGACTACCCCATTTCTTTTTAATGGGATCGGCCCCCCTTTTTCACTTCCAACTCCAATAGTGTAAATTTTTATTCCTTCTTCTGAAGCTGTTTCTGCAACCTCTACACTTAAGTCATTATGGTCTTCACCATCAGAAATTATAATTAAAACTCGATTGGTTTGTTCATCATCATCATAATAATTCCGCGACAACTGAATCGCCTCATCAATAGCTGTTCCCTGTGAAGAAAGCATATCGGTGTTCATGCTTTGTAAGAACATTTTCGCCGATGCGTAATCAGTCGTAATTGGGAGCTGTGGAAACGCCTTGCCGGCATAGGCAATAATACCAACTCGGTCGCTTGCTAAGTTATTTATTATTTGAGTAACGAGCTGTTTTGACTTTTCTAATCTGTTTGGCGCTACATCTTCAGCCAGCATGCTTTTGGAGACATCTATCGCAAAAACAATGTCAACTCCTTCTCTTTTTATAGTTTCAAGTTTTGTGCCAATTTTAGGGTTTACCAGTCCAATTATTAAAAAGCTAATTGCCAAGCAGAGGACTACAAATTTTAGAGTTGACTTGAAAAAAGACAAGTCTGGGCTTAATCTTTTTAGAACGATTGAGCTTCCAAATCCCTTTTGAATTCTTTTTTTCCAGAAGTAAGTCCATAAATAGATAATCAACATCATTGGAATGATGATAAATGCCCAAAGCCATATGTTCTCTTCTAATTGATACATTTAAATAAAACTTCTAAATAAGGTGAATCTTAATAAGAATTCAAACAGTAACAACCCTAAAGCAAGCAAGACTAGCGGTCTGAACTTTTCTTCATAATTATAAAACTTAAATTCCTCTACTTCTGTTTTTTCTAGGGCATCTATTTCTTTATAGATTGCTTTCAACTTACGATTATCAGTCGCTCTAAAATACTTTCCACCCGTAACTTCGGCGATTTCTTTTAATAGTTCTTCATCGATTTCTACCTGAACTCTTCCATATTGAAACACTCCGTTGTTAAGCGCTACGGGGGATAATGCCATTCCGTTGGTGCCAAGTCCAATAGTATATGTTTTGATGCCATACTCTAAAGCAAGTTCACTAGCTGTTTGAGGATCAATAAACCCAGCATTATTTACGCCGTCAGTTAACAGAATAATAATTTTACTTTTTGCACGACTGTCTTTTATCCTATTCACAGCAGTTGCAAGACCCATTCCTATAGCTGTGCCTCCCGTTATAATCGTATTATATTTAATCCCTTTTAAAGACTGTAAAACAATACTTTTATCGCTGGTAATAGGCGTTTTCGTATAGCTTTCGCCAGCGTATTCTACCAGGCCAATTCGATCGTTAGGGCGCCCCTTAATAAAGTCCGCTGCTACGTTTTTTAACGCCTCAAGACGGTTTGGTTTTAAGTCTTTTGCCAGCATACTAGCAGACACATCAATCGCCATAACAATATCCACCCCTCGAGTTGTTTTTGTTTTAGAAGAAACCTCAACCGTCTGTGGGCGCGCTAGAGCGCAAACAATAAGAATTACAGCGATTATTCTTAGCCCAAATAACAGGTGCTTGATGGTTGTCCATACGGAAGTTTTTTTAAACCCCTGTACGCTAGAAACGCTTAGCTGAGCTGTTTGCTTTCTGTTTTTCAAGACATACCAAAACACCAAAACTGGAATGACTGCGAGTAGCCATAAAAATTCTTTTTGAGTAAAATCGATTCCTTTAAACATTACTTTTGTTCTTCTGTTAGTGTGATAAGCTCAATTGAATTTAGAATGCGTTCCATAATTTGATCTGCATATACATCCCCTTCTTTCCAGATTAAAACAATTTGTTGCAGCAAATCAGGGGTTGAAAACCCTAATACAACGTATTTTCCCTTAGTAAGTATATCATCAATAAGAAATTCGGCCGCGCCAAAAGTTTTAACACCCTCCTGACCATTAGGCGTTATAAACTGTTCGTTTCTTGAAATAATATTTTTAGCGCCGTCTTTTTCAAAGCCATCCAACACCCCTTCAGTTGCCTTTAAAACATCAATAGCCACTTCTTTCTCGTCACCATCATTTGGTTCTGAAGCATATTTAGAGCTTGTTATGAGAACATCTATTGGGGTTTCTGAACCCGCGTAAGCAAAGGAACTAATTTGAACTTTTCCTTTCATTTTTTCAGGAAGTTCAATAAGCTGCCGTGCTAAAACTTCAGGAGTTGAAATAGTAACTCCCGGCGCACCATATTCACTTGTAACCCAAGCCGTTTTTTCTAATAAAATTTTACTTGGATTTCTAAGAAGGGTATCTTTTACGGTTGTAAATCCAGAACGGATAATTAGAACTGTAACTGTAAGAACTAGGGCCCCTATTAAAAGGGTTATAATTTTGTTTCGTTTGTTTCGTTTTTGCTTGCGCTCAAGCTTTTCACGGTATTTTAAATCTTGCAACAATTCTTCCTCAGTAGGCTCAGGTAATCCTTCTTTGACATGTTCTATTTCAAGCCCTATAGTACCTTTGTCTAGTTTTGCTAATTCGAAGTCGGGTTTAGATTTGGCAAACTTGACTAAGTCGGCGCGTTTTAATATTGTTTCAATGTTTCGAATTGTATTTGTGCTCAGATCAATTTGATTAGCAGCTTTTAGTGTTTGTAAACGAAACACAAGCTCGTCTGTTGTGCTTTCAAGCGACTGGTCATATACTTTTTCATCTAAGTATTGCCTTAGAATCAAAGTTAAGTCTGAGTAAAACGTTTTAATTTCTTTATTTTCAAAATAACGTTCTTCGTCAAGGTTTTCTAGGGCAAGTTTAGCACGTTCATATGGGGGAAGTGCTGCAATCTTTTCAGCATCTGTTAACGGTTTTTTACGCCAAAAAAACCAATATAATAAGCCGCCTATAATCAATAAAATTACCACAAAATATGCCATACGAGACCACAGGCTAGAGCGTGTTTTCTTCACGTCCGTAATAGGTTTTATATCAAACAATTTTTGCTTTGTAGTGTCTATGCCAACTGCATTTACCTGAACCCTAAGAGAATCGGTGTAGTAAACGTTATCTCCAATAATAATTTTTTGCTTTGGGATGGTATAGGCTCCAGAATCGAACTGGGTAATCCCGTAGGTTTTGGTGAGTTGATAATATCCGCCCTTTTTTGTGCTATCTATGGGGTAGCTATTAATGACTTCAAGAGGCTGAAAAGTTTGCTCTTCAGAAAAAACAACCAAAGATGTAGAGTCTACGTCCACCTGGATTTTATAGCGCAACTCCTCACCAATTTTAATAGCAGTTGAGTCTATACTTGAAGTTACCTGGCTATTGGCTGCTAGAGAAAACAGCATATAAATAGCCGCCCAAAGAAAACTTTGACTCGAAAACTGTTTTATGTTTACTTTTAGTTTCATTTATTAGCTACCCACGTTGTTTAAAATAACCTAATAATTTTTTCACATAACTTTCGCCAACCATACAGTCAAGTGTCCCAGCACCTGATTTTTTAAAGCTATCAGAAAAGTACTGAACGCGGTTTCTGTAATTATCCTCATAGCCCTTACGAACAGATTTGGAAGATGTATTAACCAAGAAAGAGCTACCGGTCTCTTGATCTTGCACTTGGATCATCCCCAAACTTGGAATCTCAGCTTCGTATTTATCGTAAACTCTTATCCCAGTAATATCATGTTTTCCAGAGGCAATTTTTAAATTATGCTGATAGTCGTCAGCCATAAAATCAGATAGAAGAAATACAATCGCTTTCTTTTTCATAACATTAGACAAAAACTTTAACCCTTCAGCAATATTAGTTTTTTTGCTTTTTGGTTTAAACTCAATTAATTCTCTAATGATTCTCAACACATGGGAGCGGCCTTTTTTTGGAGGGATGTACAGTTCAATAGTGTCGGAAAATAAAATGAGTCCAATTTTATCATTATTTTGTGTGGCTGAAAATGCAAGAGTGGCCGCAATTTCCGTGACAATTTCATTTTTAAACTGCGATTCTGTTCCAAATAGTTTGGATCCCGAAACATCAACCATTAACATGAGCGTTAACTCCCGCTCTTCCTCAAAAACCTTAATATGCGGTTCATTACATCGCGCTGTAACATTCCAGTCAATATTTCTTACGTCGTCGCCATACTGGTATTGCCTCACTTCAGAAAAAGTCATTCCACGCCCCTTGAAGGTTGAGTGGTACTCACCTCCAAACACATGGTCGGACAACCTGCGTGTTTTGATCTCTATTTTTCTAACTTTTTTTAGTAATTCCTTAGTGTCCATTTTATAAGTATACTGTTAATGAGGGGGCTGGGTGCGTGTAACCCACGTAATAAAAATGAAACCTAATTAAGGGACTTCAATAACATTGACAATTTTACTAATAATATCTTCTGAGGTAACGTTCTCAGCTTCCGCTTCATAAGTTATTCCAATACGGTGACGGAGAACGTCGTAAACAACTGCACGGACATCTTCTGGGATTACGTAACCACGACGCTTTATAAACGCATAGCACTTTGCGGCAGTCGCTAGGTTGATGCTACCCCTTGGAGAGGCGCCAAAGGAAATTAAAGGCTTTAACTCTGGCAAGCGGTATTTTTCTGGGTATCGCGTAGCAAAAACAATATCTAAAATATATTTTTCAATTTTTTCATCCATATAAACCTCTCTAACCGCCGCTTGTGCGCTTAGAATTTGCTTAACGGAGACGACGGCGTTTATTTTTTCAAAAGCGCCTTTAAGGTTGGCACGAACAATGAGTTGCTCATCTTCTAGTTTTGGGTAGTCGATGATTGTTTTTAACATAAAACGATCGACTTGTGCTTCTGGAAGCGGGTAGGTTCCTTCTTGCTCTACTGGGTTTTGAGTCGCCATAACTAAAAATGGCTTGTCTAAAATAAAAGTTTTGTCTCCAATAGTAACTTGTTTTTCTTGCATCGCCTCTAAAAGAGCGGATTGTACTTTAGCAGGGGCACGATTAATTTCATCAGCCAAAACAAAATTTGCGAAAATAGGTCCTTTTTTAATGGTGAAATCATTGGCTTTAATATTGTAAATCATGGTTCCTACGACATCTGCAGGTAAGAGGTCTGGCGTAAATTGAATCCGACTAAAACTTCCAGCAACGGCTTGTGATAAGGTGTTTATTGCCAGTGTTTTAGCGAGCCCAGGAACCCCTTCTAAAAGGATGTGTCCTTGACCCAAAAGCCCTATAAGTAACCGCTCGATCATGTGTTTTTGTCCCACAATAACTTTATTCATTTCGAGAGTAAGTAAATCTACAAAAGCACTCTCTTTTTCAATTTTTTCGTTGATTGATTGAATGTCAACCCCATTTTTATCTCCCTCCATTACAATGTTTTATTTTAACTGTTTATTGGTCCAACAAGTTATAGTTTGCAATTTGTTAAAATATTTCCGTTCACCTTGTTAACAAATGGTTAAAACTTAAATTCATTTCAACTTGTTTCCCCACTTTGTTTAGTAAATTTAAAACGCCAAACGCAAGAGTGAACGGGTTTAGTCTTAAAAAACAGCATTAAGCTTCAAAAATGATTAACAAGCGACTTCTTATCAAAAACTTACTTGCTCATAACGACGAATGCAGTTTTTATGATAAAAAGTTGCAAATAAACATTACTAGTAAAGAGGGTAAGGCAAAATTTTTAAAGCATGTTTGCGCCTTATCTAATAGCAACCCCGCCAGTAACTCATATATTGTTATTGGAGTTGACGACCAATACAATCATATTATTGGAGTTGATTTTTTTGATGACAGCAAGATCCAAAATCTAATTAATGCTTATTTGAGCGCTCCGCCTGTTATTCAATATGAAAACATTCCGTTCCCACACCTTAATGAAGACAAGGTTGTTGGGTTAGTTACCATTAGAGCAAAAGAGGCACTAGAAATCACTTCACTTAGAAAAAATATTTGGAAATATTATGGGGGCGCCGTTTTTTTTAGAGAAGGCAGCATCAGTATGCCTAAAGTTTTTGATATTGAGTTAACTGACTCCAACTCTGAAATTGTTTCAGCAATTGAATCTCATGCTCAAAATAATATAGAATACACCTTGGACGGGGTGTTTGATTTCATGGCGCAGAGAGAAGACTATGACCCTAAATACAAAGTCTTCAAAGAGTATTTTGTGATGTGTTGGTCTGGCAAAAGAAAAAGAATTGAAAATCAAACGTTTTATTCACGTGTAGACATTGCTTTAATTAATGAACAGGTTCGACTATTTTACTCAACGTTAGATGCTGTTGAGATTTCATATGACAAGAATACTTTTGAAATAGTTGAATATGTTAACCTTGGAATAAACGGAAAAAATACTTACTTTAAATTAGAAAAAACAACCATTACTTTTGGAAATAATGCAACTTATAATATTGACTCAGAACTACTGTTCACCCCTCCTCAGTACGATAAAAAAATTTTACACCATATTTTAAATTCGAATAATGCACTTATGGAACGACTTAAACAGGGGTCTGAACTTACAACCACACAGCTTAAGGACTTAAAGAATGTTCCAGGCACTTACTTAATTTGTTATTTCAATGGCATCAAGGCAGCTCTTGTTCAACTACAGGCAGCTAAAGCGTTGTTGTATAATCACAGCGATGAAGTATACGGGCTTTATAAGGAAAGTATGCGAATTTTACGAAAAGCAAAGTATAGTTAAGTTTAATTCAGAATTAATACTTGCGTGAACTATTGTTTGACTAAACATAATGGCCGGAAAAAGCTGTTGGAACTCATTAGTAGCTTCAACAATTACTCGCTTTTATATTCGAACCAATCAAAGAGTGCTTTAGCTTTGCAAGATTGTAATATGTAGCTGCTTCGGCATAGATGAGTAAATAGTTGCCATTAATTTTATAAATATGTGAATCTTCAGCCAAACAGCATTGTCAGCATATCCATAGTTCAGCCGTACACCTTTTCAGATTAGTTTTTTTGTTTTAAATCTAACTCTTGAGCCCATATTGTACTTGTTGTCCAGGCCATTTTTCTTCGGCTGATCGCCCTCCATGTCCAACAGACTAATACGGCCCATTTTCATTCCACATTAAAGAAGGTTTATGCCGGGAGCATCTAGCCAAATAGGTCCGGACCATGGTCTTGCAGGATTTTCAGAACTCACATAAAAGTCACCTCCTGTTTCACAATCTACACAGGTAGTAATAGGGTAGAATAGTCCATTGTGGTCTCGAATGGTTACCGCAAAGATTCTTTTGTAACCCCCGAGCTCTTCCTGAAATACCACTTGTTTTTTACGATGTGTTCCATGACCAATTAAAGTCCAATTGGTTATATCTTTACTATGGTAAATAGGAATGCCTGAAAACCACTCAAAAGAGGAGTTAACTATGCAATAGTCATCTCCAATATTACAAATAGATGGATCGGGATTGAAACCCGGCAAAACAGGGTTCTTATAGCTTTTTTCCAATAGTATTTATTTTAACGATAGATGTTGTATTATTAATTTGAGCGTTTAAAACAAGATTGCTCAATAGTAGTAGCCCTATAGTAGTTGTTTTTATGTTTATCAGTTAATTTTTTTAGCATCACGCCTAAATTACAAAAAACAGAAACGAACTAAAAAAAAGCCACAACCAGAGGCTGTGACTTTTATAATAGTAAGTTTTTAAATCGATTATAAATCGAACTTAATCCCTTGTGCCAAGGGCAATTCATCAGAATAATTAATCGTGTTTGTTTGACGTCGCATGTACACTTTCCATGCATCTGAACCAGACTCGCGTCCGCCCCCTGTTTCTTTTTCACCACCAAAAGCACCGCCAATTTCAGCGCCAGAAGTTCCAATATTTACATTGGCAATTCCACAGTCAGAACCCGCATAAGACAAGAACTTCTCAGCCTCTTTCAGCTCGTTGGTCATAATCGCAGAAGACAGTCCTTGCGCGACTCCGTTTTGTTTTTGAATGGCATTTTCTACCGCCCCAGAATATTTCATTAAATATAAAATCGGCGCAAAGGTTTCGTGCTGTACAATCTCAAAATGATTTTCAGCTTCAATAATCGCTGGCTTCACATAACAGCCACTTTCATAGCCTTTACCTTCTAAAACACCGCCGTCAACCAATACCGTACCACCTTCAGCTTTTGCTTTTTCAATAGCCGCTAAATACGTATTCACAGAATCATGATCGATTAAGGGTCCAATATGATTCTTTTCATCCAAAGGATTTCCAATTGTCAATTGCCCATAAGCACCTACAATGGCATCCCTTACTTTATCATATACAGATTCGTGAATAATCAGTCGTCGTGTAGAAGTACAACGTTGTCCGCAAGTTCCTACAGCACCAAAAATAGCACCTGGCACCACCACTTTTAAATCGGCGGTTGGAGTAATAATAATGGCATTGTTCCCCCCCAATTCTAATAATGATTTTCCAAAACGTTGAGCAACCGTAGCACCCACAATTCTTCCCATTCTTGTAGAGCCAGTTGCTGAGACCAAAGGGACTCTCGTATCCGTCGTCATCATTTCACCTACTTTGTAATCTCCATTAATAATTGAAGAAATTCCTTCAGGTAAGTTATTTTCTTTTAAAATTTCGGCAATAATATTCTGACAAGCAATAGAGCACAAGGGTGCTTTTTCAGAACCTTTCCACACACACACATCCCCACAGATCCACGCTAAAGCCGTATTCCAAGCCCAAACAGCGACAGGGAAATTAAACGCAGAGATAATACCAACCACTCCAATGGGGTGCCACTGCTCTCTCATTACATGACTAGGGCGCTCAGAAGGAATGGTTTGCCCGTTTAACTGTCTAGACAATCCAACCGCAAAATCACATATATCAATCATTTCTTGGACCTCTCCATAGCCTTCTTGAAGGGATTTCCCCATTTCATAAGACACTAGTCTTCCTAGCGGCTCCTTAAGGTCTCTTAGCTTATTTCCAAACTGTCGAACAATTTCTCCTCTTTGGGGGGCTGGCATTGTACGCCAATCGGCAAATGCCGCCGTCGCTGAGGTCATTACAGCCTCATAATCTGCTTGAGATGTGCAAATGACACTTCCAATTTTTTTACCATCTACAGGAGAATAGCTATCGATAGTAGGGCCGTTAGCAAAACTATTAACCCCTGTAGAAGTACCTAAGTTTATATCTTTAATCCCAAGAGCATCTAGCGCTTCTTGAATTTTAAAATCAGTATTGTTTGTGTTCATTTCTTTAGTTTTTAAGTCGATTTAAGTTGCGAATATAATAATTTTAAAGCCGTTTTAATGACAATTATTCAATCAATCCCAATCACAGAAAGGGTGTTGGCTTAGATTAGAATTATAATACTTTTTATCACCTGTAACCTCATCCCCTAGCCAATTTGGTTTTGAAAACACTTCATTTTCTGAACCAAGCTCAACTTCTGCAATAACAAGCCCCTTATTGGGGCCGTCAAACTCATCAACTTCAAAAAGATGATCCTCTATGCGTACTTTAAAACGTGTTTTGCTAATAAGAGTTTCTTCGCATAGCTCAAGAAGCGCTTCAGCCTCAGATTTAGAAATCTCTTTTTCCCACTCAAAACGACTAAGGCCGCTTTCATTACTCTTCCCCTTAATAGTGATATATCCTGTTTGATCACTCAGCCTAATTCTTACTGTCCGCTCGGGGTTACTACTCAAATACCCTTGAGTAAGAACAGCTTTGCTCGAAGCGTGTTCACGATAGCTGTTAGAGGTTATTAAAAATTTTCGTTCGATCTCAATCATAAGCTTCAATGTATGGATTAGAAGATCTAAATTTACAGTAAGTCAAACGATTTACCAATTTGTTATAGAAAACAACTTTAGACTTTCTATAAAATGAAAGGGGTAGTTTTACTGTGAGATATTGAAGGATTTCTTGAGTTTGTTAGGATTTTGTCTTGTGAAGTCAATCATTATACGAATATTCGCAAAAATATCCCTATTATACATGAGTTCTGAAGGTGCTTTAGTAATTTTGGGTTAAATTTAATGTACTAAATAAATGTCTACACAGCCAAAAATCACCAGGTTTAAACAAAATGTTTTATCAAAATATCAAATATACAATAGTATATTTATGACGCTTCCTTTTGATACAATTACCAAAACAGGCGCTTTGTTACCTCTCTTCTTTGAAACTTGTCAGAAAGGGTTTACAAAGAACGAAACCCCTACGGCGATTGTAGATTCATTTTTCAAAAAATATCAAGCGAGACGGTCGCCTAAAAGCCAAATTAATTTACTGTTTAGATTTATACAATACATCGAAAGACAGGTGGTGTTGTTTGATGCTATTGAAGACGCGGCTTTTCCTGTTGTCAATAATATGGACGGAATTGGAACCTTGCGAAGCTTAAAAGAAACGGCAAGCTCACAAAATAATTTACAACTTCTAAAAAAATACCTTGAGGAATTTAAAGTTCGTATTGTGCTCACGGCACACCCAACCCAATTTTATCCAGGCTCAGTATTAGGAATTATTACTGACTTAACGGAGGCCATAAAAGAAAACGATTTAACTAGAATACATGAGCTGCTTGCTCAGCTGGGAAAAACACCATTTTTTAAACATAAAAAGCCAACGCCTTATGATGAGGCAGTTAGCCTTATATGGTATTTAGAAAATGTGTTTTATAAATCATTTGGGACGGTTTATGACTATATCCAGCAAAATATATTTGAAGGAGAACACATTGAAAATGACATTATAAATATAGGCTTCTGGCCAGGGGGCGATAGAGATGGAAACCCATTTGTAACACCAGAAATAACTTTAAAAGTAGCGTCTAGATTGCGGGAAACAATAATTAAAAATTACTACCGAGATTTAAGACAATTAAAGCGTAAAGTGTCTTTTGCAGGAGTCGAAGATCGAGTTACTGAGCTCGAAGGTGAAATGTATAAAATGACAACCAATAAAAAAACGTATTTGACGTTGGATCATTTAGTATCTGAATTAAGAGAAATTAAGGCAGAAATTATTCAGAAACATCAATCGCTTTATGCGTCAGACGTAAACAGTCTTTTGAATAAAATACATTTGTTTGGATTTCACTTTTCATCACTAGACATACGCCAAGACAGTCGAGCACATGAAGCGGTGTTTAACGACATGGTTAATGTTTTAATTGAAAATGGAAGTTCTATATTCCCCGCAAACTACCACAATTTATCGGAAGCGAAACAAATAGCGACCTTATCTAAAATAGAAGGCCATTTAGACATGTCCTTGGTAACAGACAAAGAAACTTTAAAGGCTCTCAAAACAATGGTGGCAATTAAAACCATTCAGGAAACGAACGGAGAGAAAGCTGCTAATCGCTACATTATAAGTAACAACCAAACAACGCTTAATGTCATGCAATTATATGCGATGCTTAAGCTTGTGGCTTTTGAAGATCAACTAACGGTTGATATTGCGCCACTTTTTGAGACAATCACAGATTTACACAACGCTCCTTCTGTTATGGAAGAGCTATATACAAATCCAAATTATGCCGCTCATTTAAAAGCACGTGGGAATAGACAAACCATTATGCTAGGGTTTAGTGATGGCACCAAAGACGGAGGGTATTTAATGGCAAACTGGGCCATATACCAGGCCAAAGAGCATTTGACGGCTATTTCTAGAAAGTATGATGTCACTGTTATTTTCTTTGATGGTCGAGGTGGGCCTCCTGCAAGAGGAGGCGGAAAAACACATAACTTTTATGCTTCACTTGGGCCAACTATTGAGGATAAAGAGGTTCAGCTCACAATTCAGGGTCAAACAATAAGCTCTAATTTTGGAACTTTGGACTCTTCTCAATACAATTTAGAGCAGTTAATAAGCTCGGGAGTACAAAATAGTTTAAGCGAGAAAGACCTAGCCATGACTTCTGAAAACAGGGCGGTTATGTCTCATCTTTCGAAGCTTAGTTACGAGGCATATGTGGAATTCAAGGCACATCCAAAGTTTATCTCTTATTTGGAACACATGAGCACTTTAAAGTTTTACGCAAAAACAAATATAGGCAGCCGCCCATCAAAGCGAGGTAAATCAGATGGACTGGTTTTTGAAGACCTAAGAGCCATCCCTTTTGTAGGCTCTTGGAGTCAGTTAAAACAAAACGTACCTGGGTTTTTTGGTGTTGGAACAGCGCTAAAGCATTACGAAGATATTGGGGAGTTTGAAAAGGCACAACACCTGTTTAAAACTTCGGATTTTTTCAAAACACTTATAGAGAACAGTATGATGTCTTTGTCTAAATCGTTCTTTGGTCTAACAAAATACATGTCTGAAGACCCTGAGTATGGGGCCTTTTGGAATGTTATATATTCAGAATATGTTACAACAAAGCGATTGTTACTAAAGCTAACTGGATACGATGAGTTAATGGAGGAGGAGCCCGCAGGAAAAGCCTCTATTTCAGTCCGTGAGTCTATTGTGCTGCCTTTGCTAACGATTCAGCAATATGCGCTAAAGAAAATTCAAGACCTAGAAAAAGAGTCTCCCAGAGACGAAGCTCAAATAGAGGTGTATGAGAAGATCGTAATGCGCTCTTTGTTTGGAAATATTAATGCAAGCAGGAACTCCGCTTAAAAATAATATTCACATCAAATAAAAAACCTCAAAAGAAAACTTTTGAGGTTTTTTTATGGGCATTTAACCCCTCCTTAATTCAAGTTCATGGAGGCGCTTTGTTTATCTTGGAATAGCAAGCGATAACGTATAACACCTAAGTTAGTAGTTGAGGTATACTTTTTATTGCTTTAAAATGATCCATCCTTATTCATTAAACAAATACTAGATTACTTTTCTAACGCCAATTATTATAAGGTATCTCAATTAATAAAAAAAACCCGCAATTGCGGGTTTTTTTGTTGACTAATCTAAAATAGTTAATGCTCATTTAATCTAAAATCTGGGTATGCGTCCATCTTATGCTCGTGTGCATCAAGCCCTTCTAGCTCTTCTCTTTCCGAGACTCTTATTCCAATTGTTTTCTTAAGCGTATATATAATCACAAATGATGTGACTATGCAAAAAGCCGCGTAGCAAGCCACGCCAATTAATTGAATAACAAACTGATCAAATCCAGCCTTTGCACCAAAAAGACCTACAGCAAGTGTTCCCCAAACGCCACAAATTAGGTGTACAGCAATAGCTCCAACAGGGTCATCTAGTTTTATTTTATCTACCAAGCTCACAGCAAATACAATAAGCGCTCCAGCAATAGCACCTATAAGGATTGCGTCTTCTGGGCTCATTTGATCGGCGCCAGCAGTAATTCCAACGAGACCACCTAAAATACCATTAAGAAACATTGTCAAATCTAGGTTTTTATATAAAATAGTAGATGTAATCATTGCGACAACGCCACCAGCAGCAGCAGCTAAGCAAGTGGTTACCAACGTTAACGATGTAGCTTCTGGATCAGCTGAAAGTACAGAGCCGCCATTAAAGCCAAACCATCCCAGCCATAAAATAAGAACTCCTGCTGTGGCTAGTGGAATACTATGCCCAGGAATCGCTTGCGGTTTTCCGTCTTTAAATTTTCCGATACGCGCTCCTAGTAGCCAAACAGTTACAAGTGCCGCCCATCCTCCAACAGAGTGCACCAGTGTTGACCCAGCAAAATCATAAAAGCCTGTTGCGTCTCCAAACTCGAAGCTTGATAAAAATCCGCCACCCCACTGCCAAGATCCTGCAATTGGATATACGAATCCAACATAAACAACAGTAAAGATCATGAAAGCGCCAATTTTCATACGTTCAGCAACTGCACCCGATACAATGGTCGCCGCAGTGGCAGCAAACATGCCTTGGAACAGAAAGTCTGTCCACCATGTATAGCCTCCGTCTGCATAGTCCGCAGTCATTCCGTTTTCAGGAGGCGTAATTCCAGTTACGATTGAACCAATGTATCCATTAAAGTCTCCCGGATACATTAAGTTAAAGCCTACAATATAGTATAGTAAAAGCCCAACCGTTATAATAAAGATGTTTTTAAAT
>CAJIZJ010000008.1 GCA_905181825.1 uncultured Flavobacteriaceae bacterium | reverse complement strand
ATGTAAACGCTGAAGTTGGATCTGGAGGTAGCGCTACAGCAATGGGGAAATATAATACAGCTTCTGCGGATGCTTCAATGGCATTAAACAGAGGAACTAGCGCCACAAATCAAGCGTCCACTTCTATGGGTTTTAGAACAATTTCAGATAACTTAGGAATGTTAGCAATTGGAGTCAATAATGCTGCAGGTATTGGAGATCCAACTGCCGATCAGTATTACTATGCGGATGGTCAGTATACGGGTGCACCAGCAGGGGTGGCATTTGTCATTGGAAATGGAGATATCAATACATCAGCTTTGCAAAGAGGAGATAATCCTTCGAACGCATTTGTGGTTAACTATGACGGTTCAGCAACACTTTCAGGAGATTTAACAATAAACTCAGATGCGAGATTAAAGTCTAATATTATCTCTTTAGGAAGTACGCTTGCTAAATTACTGATGATTGATGGAAAAAGCTATACGATGAAAACAAACGAGTCTGAGTCTAAAATTGGATTACTAGCACAGGATGTTCAAAAAGCATTTCCGGAGTTAGTAAAAACAACAAATGATAGTAATCAAACATTGTCTGTAAATTATCAAGGGCTGATACCTGTGTTAATTAACGCGATTAAGGAACAGCAAAAACAAATTAAAGAACTTAAAAACAAATTAAAATAGGACTATTATGAGAAAGGTGATTTACATATGTGTGTGTCTTAGTAGCTTATTAGTGAATTCACAAAACATTAACAACATGTTTCCTGACTTTGACAAAAGGGGTATGGAAACATCTATCTTGTATAATCATAGCTCAATTCATGATATTAATGATTATCCAACTCAAACTCATAATATATATAATTTTTATCAAGCTTATAAAGCTATTTCGTTTTCAGATTTTGAACAACGCTTACCTAGTTTAAGCACTTTAAAGGCCAAAGCAACACAGGAATTATTGAGCTTAGAAGTGCCTTTGGCACTCCTCTTTACAGAATACGACACTTTTAATGAAGTTGCTTCAAACAATAATCTAATAGAAACATCCGATGGTAATACGTTTCAAAGAGTAGGACAACAAACAGAAATATTCGATAAGCATCAGCTTCTTATTGCTGCAGCTTTGAAGCCCATTCAAAGAGGGGTAAATGTAGTTTTTAGTTTGTATGAGGACACATTCTTTAATACTTCAGAAAAGAATATTTTAAATATTGAGGTTGACTTTGACGATAATCAAGGGTTTAGGACAATAAATATTGGTTCTAATACACCTATTAATTACCAATCTGAAGGAGAAAAATTACTGCAATTCAGGATCACTCTAGACAATCAACAAGTTGTAGAGAGTCGTGCATCTCTGAGCGTTATTTACTCTAATGAAGAATTAAATACACTAAATAATCAAAACATTGTTGGGTTTACGTCAGGTACTACAGATCCGCCTTATATACAGCCATATAACGAATACCCTTTTAAGGGTTGGGGGGAGATGGATATTTTTTATAGTCCTGATGGAGTTCTAGATAAGCCTATTTTTTTAATAGATGGATTTGATCCGTTAGACTCAAGAAACATTAATACCATATACCAGGCGCTAAACTACAGTGGTGGAAACTTAGGAGATATCGTTCGTGAGAACGGATATGATGTCGTGGTTTTAAATTTCCCCACCTATTTTAGAGAAGAAGATCAGGTTTGGGTTAAGGGAGGTGCTGATTATATTGAACGTAATGCAATGCTTTTGGTTGAACTGATTAAGTATATTAATAATTTAAAAGTTGGAGATAAACAGAATGTGATTATTGGTCCAAGTATGGGAGGTCTGGTTGCCAGATATGGTTTAAATTATATGGAAAGTATTGGCTTAGATCATGAAACTAGACTTTATATTTCCTTTGATACTCCACATGCGGGCGCTAATATTCCGATTGGTTTTCAGCATATGTTTAATTACTTGGCATATGGTCTTGATACATGGGCTGGAGATTTTAGTGTAGAATCTTTAAGACCCCTTGTAGACGGTATGTTAAAGTCGCCTGCTGCCAGACAAATGTTATGGGATCATTTTGAGCCACACATGGTTAATGGAGGACCTGAGTTTAACAATAACAGCGCGCTCCCTCAGCCTCATCCTTTTTTTGATATTTTTTATAACGCGATAGATACTGTTAATTCCTCTGAATTCCCTCAAAACACAAGAAACGTATCAATCATAAACGGCAGCAGTCCTGTGGCTCCTTTTTATGATTTAAATGGAAATGCAGTCAGTCCAGGCCAACAAGTGCTTGATGCTTATATGCCAGGCGTTGCTGATGGAACTGATGCTTACTTGGACGCCTGGTTTACGCCCTACGCAACCCAAACGATAACTGTTAGTCAGATATTTGTAGATGCTCCTTGGTTTTGTTTTTGTGATATTAATAGCCAAGCTGTCGCGCAATCACATGGGCATACAGACGGTATTGATACTGCACCTGGGGGTCTTTTTGATATCTCAGAACTAGCTTCAACATATGCTGCAACTGACCCTGTAGTTGATAGTTTTATTTCTCAACTACAAACAAGCTATTTCACATTTATTCCTTCCATAAGCTCAATGGATTATTTTACAAATAATTGGTATGATCAGATGACGAATCCAGATAATACTCCATTTGATGCTTGGAGTATGCCAACTCAGAATGAAGGGCATGTACAGCTTACACCTCAAAATGTGGAGTTTGCCTTAAATGAAATATTTAATGGTGAATCAGTCGGGAATATTGCTGCGGATGTTGATAAAAAGCCAGCACTTATTTTTGTAGAAAATGGAGATGGAGGCGTTTTTAATGGACAAACTTATTCATCTTCAGCTAGAGGTGCTTCACGTAACGGAAACGGAAACTCGAATGCTGCCTTTGGAAACATAGGAGACTGGAGTGTTGACCTAGTTGTTTCAGAAAAGTCTCCAGCACAAGCTGCCGGTGATTTCGGAAATTTCACAGAATCTGGTCACCCACTTTATAATTTAGGAGATGGCACACAATCTACTCTTTCTACAGGTTTTGGTGCTCTAGGCTGGGGTTCTTTTGGAGCCAATGCTTACAATAGGTCTTCAGGTCTTGGTTCAGTAGCGATGGGCTTTAATACATTAGCGGGTCCTCAGGACACTCAAGCTAGCGGAATTGATAGTAACAATGTAGGTCAATTTTCTGCGGGTTATGGTTCAAGAGCTATCGGAAATGTATCTACTGCCACAGGTTTTAGAAACACCGCTTCTGGAGGTTCTTCTGTAGCGATGGGTAATTACAACTATGCTACTGGCGATACGACTATAGCATTTGGAAAAGAAAACTGGGCCGAAGGCGCAAGTACGATTGCAATAGGGTTTAAAAATCATGCAGCCGGCGCAGCATCAGTTGCTTTGGGTCAAGAAAATATAGCTTGG
>CAJIZJ010000007.1 GCA_905181825.1 uncultured Flavobacteriaceae bacterium | reverse complement strand
GGTATACCGTATATTGTACTGAAAATTGCGATTGGGAGGCTTTAGGTATTGAAGACGCGATTCCAACTCCTTTAGAGTATATCTACGATTACGAAAACTGCCTTTTAACAACAGATTTAAATTTTGGAAATTATGTAACTTGGTCGACTCAATTTGTTTGTGATGAACAGGTGTTAAGAGCTTACGTAGTAGAAACTGGAGCCGAAATAATATTTTATAGGCCAGGTTATGACATTTCACAATGTGATGAGTAGTCAACAAAACAACCAATAAAACAACCAACAAAATAACTTTTAAGTACAAATAATTGAATTCGACACCCCCTAAAACATCATGTGATGAAGCGGTTTTTTCAAGCCTTTTTGAAAGTCATTCTAAAGGCTTGTTCAATTATTTGTATTATAAATATGGAGCTAACTTAAACCCTGATGATCGGGTCCAAGAAGCTTTTGTGAAGCTATGGCAGAATTGTGGAAAAGTATCACCAAAAAATGCTAAAGGGTTTTTGTACAAGGTTGCTAATAATAATTCGCTCAATGAGTTGGCTCACTTAAAAGTGGTTCATAAATATGCGCCTTCACGATCTAAGTATACGACTAATGAAGACCCGCAGTTTGAGATGGAAACTCAGGAGTTTTCACAAAAACTAGAAAAATCTATTGCCAATTTAACAGAATCCCAACGGGTGGCATTTTTACTAAATAGAATAGAGGGAAAAAAGCACAGAGAAATTGCAGAACTTTTGGGTATATCGACCAAAACAGTAGAAAAACGTATTTATGGTGCGCTTAAAAAATTAAGAAATGAAATTAAAGAATTATAAGTCTATAGTATTTAGGCTGGTTAAACTGTTGAAAAGATGACAACAAACGAAGATCTTTTAAGAAAATGGATGGACAATGAGCTAGATGCATCTGAGCTTGAGGTATTTAATACCTTAGAAGATGCAGCGTTCTTAAAAAAAATATCTATTGAGGTTCAGTCGTTTAAAGCACCTAAATATGATTCAGTTTTAGAATATGAAAAATTAAAAAACACCCTCAAATCTCCCGTAAATTTAGTTGTTAGACCAAATTTTAGAGCTGTCTGGAGTTATGCAGCAGCTCTTTTAATTGGGTTAGGGCTTTTTTTTACAATTAGTTTTTTTAATACATCACTAACTAGCAAGATTGCAGAGATTAAATATCAGCGCTTACCAGACAATTCAATGGTCAGTGTTAATGCTGCATCAACACTCACGTATAATTCGCTGTTGTGGAGGTTTGATCGCCGCTTAAAACTAGAAGGCGAAGCCTATTTTGAAGTTGTCAAAGGGTCTGATTTTAGTGTTAAAACACCATTAGGAACTGTTACAGTGGTTGGGACAAAATTTAAAATCAAACATCGTTCAGATTACTTTGAAGTCGTGTGCTATGAAGGTGCTGTTTCAGTTAGTACTACAAAAGAAACTTATTTGCTTCAAAAAGGAGAGCGCTTTTTACAAGCTGATAATCAGAAAGTTGAACGTTCAAACATAAACGATATAGATCCATATTGGCTACAGAATTCATCGGCATTTATAGCAGCACCCATTAAGCGGGTACTTAACGAACTTGAGCGACAGTATGCCGTTAAAATCCGAACTAATGGTATAGACACGAGTTCGTTATTTACAGGTCGTTTTACACATGAGAATTTAGAGATGGCATTGAAGAGCATTACACTTCCTATGGGATATATCTATTCAATCACAGCTAATACAATTGTTTTATCAGTTGAATAATATGCGCCATATCTTAATAATAGTACTTGTTTTCTTCACTGTAGAGTCCTTAAATTCTCAAATTACTGAGCATAAAATAAATTTAGCGACTTATATTAAAAATATTGAGTCATCAAGCGGATTGATTTTTAATTACGCTGACGACATCAGTCTTGATCGCTTAATTACAGCAAGTTCAGAGTCCTTTGACTCCAAAGGATATGCTGCCTATTTAACCTCTCAAACAGAGTTTGTTTTTAAAGCATTAGATGCTTACACAATTCTTATAATTCCCAAAAAAATCTCTACAAGTGACACACAGTTTTTAGATCCCATTTTTATTTCAAATATATTAACTCAAGGGGTTTTTGTAAATAAGGATGGCTCTACAAATATAACACCATCAGATTTCGGAATTTTAGCTGGTTTAACCGATATTGATGTCATGCAAATTGTTCAAAATTTGCCTGGGATTTCTTCAGTCAATGAGAAGTTATCAGATTTAAATATTAGGGGAGGCACCCAAGATCAAAATCTAATTTTATGGAATGGTATTAAAATGTACCAATCAGGACACTTATTTGGTTTATTGTCAGCTATTAATTCAAATGCAACTCAGAAAGTCACAGTTTTAAAAAATGGAAGCTCTGCTTTTTATGGAGATGGCGTCTCAGGAACTATAGACATGTCTAGTGATTTTGGTTTTATAAAGAAGCCAACTTTCGATCTTGGTTCCAACCTAATCAGTGCGGACGTTCATTCCATTGTTCCATTATCCAGCCGACAGAGTATTCAACTCTCTGCACGTCGTTCGATTACAGATGTAGTGCAAACTCTTCCCTTTAAAAATTATTTCAACAGGCTTTCTCAAAACACCGATTTGACTACGTTAGATAATGAAGAGTTATTTAAAAATGAACGTTTTTATTTTTATGATATGTCTTTAAATTATCTGTATGAAATATCGAAGCAAGAACGTTTTCAGTTCAATACAATTTATATTCAAAACGCCTTGTCATTTGAAGAAGACTTTCTGTCATTCCCGGAAACACGTCAGTTAAGTAGTTCTCTAAAACAAAAAACGGTCGGTGCTAGTGCATCCTATTTTAAACAATTTACTCCTGATTTAAATCTCTCAGGGCTACTATATTATTCTAGTTACACAATGGGGGGAGTCAACAACGACCTTTTAAATGAGCAACAGCTCATTCAAAACACAAGTGTTGAAGAGAACGGTTTAAAATTTAAATTAGATTACAAGATCAATCCAAGTTACCGCTTTAAGTTGGGTTACCAACTAAATGAAACGGGTGTTGGTAACCTCGAGGATATTAATACCCCTTTATTTCGGCGTTATGTCAAGGAAGTTATTATTAGTAATTCATTAATCAACGAGATTTCTTTTATTTCAAAAGATAAAAGAAGTTTGTTTAACGCTGGACTTCGGGTTAATTATATCGATAAATTTTCTAAGTTTATTATCGAGCCCCGTATTAGTATGAGTCATCAACTTTCCAAAGAATGGGGCCTTGAGGTATTAGCTGAAAAAAAATCCCAGTATGTATCTCAAGCGGTTAATTTTCAAAACGACTTTCTGGGGATCGAGAAGCGCCGCTGGAAACTATCCAACAATAGCTCTATTCCTTTAGTTCAAAGTAGTCAAGTCTCCTTAGGGTTTCATTACACTAGAAGTAATTGGTTGTTTAACTTTGATAGCTATTATAAAAAAGTAAATGGAATTACCACTCGTAGTCAAGGGTTTCAAAACCAATATCAATTTTTAGATGCTGTAGGGCTCTATGAAGTTAAAGGAATTGATTTTTTAGTTCAAAAAAAATGGTCCGTATTCACGTCCTGGTTAACCTATAGCCTAAGTCAAAACG
>CAJIZJ010000006.1 GCA_905181825.1 uncultured Flavobacteriaceae bacterium | reverse complement strand
GGTCCTTCATACACATGAAGCCTTGTATCATCATTTTGATTGGATTCCAAATCAGAAGTTATTGTTACAAATATGTTTTGATCAGATACGTAAGAAAACCATTCTAAGTTAGCATTATCATAACTGTCGAGCTCTGTGCAGTCAAGACTATATGTATCCCCGCTTATATTATCGACATAATAATCTCCAGCAATAATTTCAATTGATTCTTCACAGGAGTTGCCATTTTGAGCAGATAAAAAATAAGTTGAGAATAATAATACACAAAAGACATAAGGTTTCATAAAACTCTAGTTGGTTAAGTCAATTACTTTTTTGTGATTTCTACTATCATATCTCTGGCAGTCATAAATTTTACTTTATGAACTGAATTTTTCACTAAATCATTATCGATTCGGTTTTCCAAATATTCTATAATTTCTTTTGCTGTTGAGTCTTGGTTCATCCTATAAATTTATCAAATAAATAACAATAAATTTCATTATATTTAATTTATAAACTAAATGATTTTAAATCATTGAATTCTTAATTAGAGTTCATTAAGGCTTCAATTTCATCAATTTCAATAGGAATGTTCTGCATTAAATTTACAGGAGACCCTTTGGCTTGAATCACTACGTCATCCTCAAGTCTAATCCCCATATTTTCTTCAGGAATATAAATTCCTGGCTCAACAGTAAAAACCATATTGGCTTGCATAGGCGATTTCAAAGCGCCAAAATCATGGGTGTCTAAGCCCATGTGATGAGAAGTACCATGCATGAAATACTTTTTATAGGCAGGCCATTTTGGATCTTCGTTTTGCACGTCTGCTTTGTCAATCAACCCCAACCCTAAAAGCTCAGAAGTCATTAGTTTCCCGACCTCTACATGATAAGCATCCCACATGGTTCCTGGAACAAGTAATTTAGTCGCTTGATTTTTGACGTTTAGAACTGCTTGATAGACCGCTTTCTGACGTGCAGTAAAACGTCCATTAACTGGAATTGTTCGTGTCATATCACTCGAGTAATTTGCATACTCAGCTGCCACATCCATAAGTAAAAGATCGCCATCCTTACATTCTTGATTGTTTTCTATATAATGCAAAACACAGGCATTGTATCCGGAGCCTATAATAGGCGTATAAGCGAACCCTTTAGAACGATTTCTTAAAAACTCATGCATATATTCTGCTTCAATTTCGTACTCCATAACACCTGGCTTCACAAACCCTAAGACTCTCCTAAATCCTTTTTCAGTGATATTACAAGCCGTTTTAATAAGTGAAATTTCCTCCGATTCTTTAACCCCTCTAAGGGCTTCCATAATTGGAAAATTAGGAAGTAATTCGTGAGTGGGATAGGACAATTTAACCATTTTTAAAAACCGATCTTCGCGAGTTTCCATTTCTACTGCTTGTCGGTAATGCTCGTTATTATTATAATAAAACCTAGTAGAATCATTCATTAATTTTGAAAAAACAGACTCAAATTCTTCTAACCAATACACCGTCTTGATTCCGGATGAGGCGGTTGCTTGTGACTTGCTAAGTTTAGCCCCTTCCCATATAGCAATGTGATCGTTGGTCTCTTTAATAAATAGTATTTCACGATATGCGTCTTTTTTAGCGTCTGGAAAAACAAGTAAAATACTTTCCTCCTGATCTACGCCGCTTAAGTAAAAAATATTTCGGTGTTGTTCAAATGGAACCGTACTATCCGCACCTGTAGAAAAAATATCATTTGAATTAAATATAGCAACGGAATTAGGCGCCATCTGTTGTGACAACTTGACTCTATTCTTTGCAAATAATTCAGGACTAATCGGAAGGTATTTCATAGCGAATCTTGTTTAGCTCAAATTTAAAAATTATATAACACAATAAACGATAAAAAAATTAAATTACTCTGATCTCTTGTGGTTATTTAAAACAATTCTAAATAACAAAATTATGTCTATAGTAATTGTCTAAAACCTTACCGTGAAGTACCTTTGTATAGTTAAAAAATTCAAATAATAATGAGTGAGATTTTAAAGTCATCAATTGGAAGAAAGATAGCCATGGCGCTCTCTGCATTTTTCCTTATGTTTTTCATTTTACAGCATTTTGCCATCAACATTCTATCTGTTTTAAACCCAGACACGTTTAACGAGGTATCTCATTTCATGGGAACAAATCCGTTGGTTCAGTTTGTATTACAACCTATTCTTATTTTTGGTGTTATTTTTCACTTTGCGATGGGATTTGTTTTAGAATTCAAGAACAAATCTTCAAGATCGGTGAGCTATGCTAAAAACAATGCGAATGCTAATTCTACTTGGATGAGTAGAAATATGATTTATAGTGGAGGATTTATTCTAGTATTTCTAGTGATTCATTTTATTGACTTCTGGATTCCTGAATTAAATATAAAATATGTGGTTGGAGATTCCTCCGGTCTTTTGGAAGATGGATCGGGTTACCGATATTTTGAAGAACTTCAACACAAATTCGTACCCGTGTGGCGCGTTATTCTATATTGTGTTGGCTTTGTGTTCTTATCATTACATTTACTACACGGATTCAACTCCGCATTCCAATCAGTTGGAGCGAACAATAAATATACTAAATCATTAAGAGGGTTTGGTAAAGCATATGCGATCCTAATTCCATTAGGATTTATCGTAATTGCCCTTTTCCACTTTTTTAATAATTCACACTAAATCATAGGATTATGGCTTTAGATTCAAAAATACCCGAAGGTCCTTTAGCAGATAAATGGACCAATCACAAAAACACTATTGACCTTGTAAACCCTGCCAACAAACGTCTGTTAGACGTCATTGTTGTGGGTACTGGTCTTGCTGGAGGTTCTGCAGCAGCAACACTCGCAGAGCTTGGCTATAACGTAAAAGCGTTTTGTTTCCAGGATTCTCCCCGACGTGCACACTCAATTGCAGCACAAGGGGGGATCAATGCCTCTAAAAATTATCAAGGAGATGGAGACTCTACTTACCGATTGTTTTACGATACGGTTAAAGGTGGCGACTACCGTTCAAGAGAAGCAAATGTGCATCGTTTGGCCGAAGTATCCACCAATATCATTGACCAATGTGTGGCACAAGGTGTTCCTTTTGCAAGGGATTATGGGGGTCTATTAGACAACCGTTCATTTGGTGGAGTTTTAGTTTCAAGAACCTTTTATGCTAAAGGACAAACAGGCCAACAACTCTTGTTGGGCGCTTACTCCGCTATGAACCGACAAATTGGTCGTGGAAAAATTAAGATGTATAACCGTCATGAAATGTTAGATGTCGTGGTGGTTGATGGAAAAGCGCGTGGAATTATAGCTCGTAATTTAGTTACTGGCGAAATCGAACGACATTCAGCACACGCTGTTGTCTTAGGCTCTGGTGGCTATGGGAATGTATTTTACTTATCGACTAATGCAATGGGGAGTAACGTCACTGCTGCTTGGAAAGCGCACAAACGTGGTGCTTACTTTGCAAACCCTTGCTATACACAAATTCACCCTACATGTATTCCTGTTTCTGGAGATCATCAATCGAAGCTAACTCTGATGTCAGAATCCTTAAGAAATGATGGCCGTATATGGGTTCCGAAAAACTTAGAAGATGCCAAAGCAATACAAAACCGAGAATTAAAGCCAACTGATCTTGCAGAAGATAAGCGTGATTACTTCTTGGAAAGACGGTACCCTGCTTTTGGAAACTTAGTTCCTAGAGATGTTGCTTCAAGAGCCGCTAAGGAACGATGTGATGCCGGTTTTGGAGTGAATAAAACAGGTGAAGCAGTGTTTTTAGACTTTGCCGCTGCCATTATTAGATACGGAAAAGAAAAAGCGCATGTCAAAGGACTAAACGAAGAGGATGAAGCGCTCATTCAAACCCTAGGAAAAGAGGTCGTTAAAAGTAAATACGGCAACTTATTCCAGATGTACGAGAAAATTGTTGATGAAAACCCATATGAAACTCCTATGATGATTTATCCAGCGGTTCACTATACCATGGGGGGTGTTTGGGTTGACTATAACCTGCAGACAACCATCCCTGGTTTGTATGCAATTGGAGAAGCTAATTTTTCTGAGCATGGTGCAAATCGCTTAGGAGCATCTGCTTTGATGCAAGGTTTAGCCGATGGCTATTTTGTATTACCATATACCATTGGAAATTACCTGTCTAAAGATATTAGAACAGGACCTATTTCAACTGACTCTGTAGAATTTGATGAAGCAGAAGCAAAAGTAAAGTCAGAAATTGATCACTTTATCAACAATAAGGGCACCAAGCCTGTGGATTATTTCCACAAACGTCTTGGAAAAATTATGTGGAATAAATGTGGTATGGCTCGTAATGAAAAAGAATTAAAAGAAGCGATTGAAGAAATTTCAGCGCTTCGTGATGAATTTTATAAGGACGTGAGAGTGCCTGGAGCCGCCAATGAATTTAATGAAGAACTTGCAAAAGCAGGCCGTGTGGCTGACTTCCTTGAGTTAGGAGAGCTGTTTGCAAAAGACGCATTGGTTCGAGAAGAATCTGCTGGAGGTCACTTTAGAGAAGAATACCAAACTGCAGAAGGGGAAGCGCAACGTAGAAAAGAGTTTCAATTTGTATCTGCATGGGAATACAAAGGCGCTCCAAAAGATGCTGAACTGCATAAAGAAGAGTTAGTTTACGAAAATATAGAAGTTAAAGAACGATCCTACAAATAAGCACTGCTATGAATTTAACATTACAAATATGGCGACAAAAAAACGCCGAGGCTAAAGGGAAAATTGTAGAATATCCAATTAAAGATATCTCTCCAGACATGTCATTTCTTGAAATGTTGGACATCCTTAACAGACAACTCATAACCAATGGGGATACTCCCGTTGCTTTTGATCATGATTGTAGAGAAGGCATCTGTGGATCATGCTCACTATACATTAATGGAGAAGCTCATGGACCTGACCGTCGAGTAACAACTTGCCAACTGCACATGCGTAAGTTTAAAGATGGTGACACTATTTTTATTGAGCCTTTTAGAGCAGATGCATTTCCTGTTATAAAAGATTTAGTGGTCGATCGCTCAGCTTTTGACAGAATACAACATGCTGGTGGTTTTATATCGGTAAATACGTCTGGAAACACACAAGATGGAAATTCTATTCCCATCTCAAAACACGATGCAGATGAGGCAATGGATGCCGCGACTTGTATTGGATGTGGTGCTTGTGTTGCGAGTTGTAAAAACTCTTCCGCAATGCTATTTGTAGGGGCTAAAGTATCTCAATATGCATTGTTGCCACAGGGTCAAATTGAAGCCACAGATCGTGTTCAAAACATGGTAGCTCAGATGGATTTAGAAGGCTTTGGAAACTGCACCAATACCGGCGCTTGCGAGGTTGAATGTCCTAAAGGAATTTCATTAGAAACTATTGCAAGAATGAATCGGGAATTAATTAAAGCGAGTGTAAAGTCTTAATCTGCTAACACAAACTCTTCTATAGTATCCCAACCCGCACGTACTTCAATAGGTTCTGAAGCGTAACTAACACGCTCAGGCTGTGTTTTACTTAAATAATTTCCAGTATCATAATCTCCGTTTTGATTGGTGTCAAATACAGCTCTTAAGAAATAGATGCCCGGACTCACATCTTGGAAGTCAATTGGTGAAGGGTTTAGTTCCAAAGAAGATTCAATAACCTCTCCTTTGTCATTTGTTATTTGAACGATCAAAGGATAAACACCATTGCTTATATTAATCCTTACATTTCCATAATCAGATTGAAGTTTGGTAGAGGCTTTATAGTTTAAAGTATCGTTTGCTACGCCATAAAAATCTGTTAAAGCACCTGGCAATAGTTGGATATCGTAACTATTTTTTTCTGTTTTATCGAAATCTAATACAACGCTGTTAATTATTGAATTTAGGACCATCTTTGGTTTTATAAAAACCGAGTCTTTATCCATAACTCGCACCTTTGATTCGTCTATATTTTTTAGAGGCGTCGAGGCGCTTATGACATAAGAGTCTTTTAACTTTAGGGTCGAAGAAAGAGATTTGAACACTAAAGAGTCCGACTCAAATTCTTTTATTTTCACAACGGCTGTGTCAATAGATTGCTCGCGAATGACTTCAAAAACCAAAGAATCAGCTTTTAATGTAGGGCGATACCAATAGTTCAAAGTATCTTTTTCTATTTCTTTAGTAATGACGGATGAAAAACCATCTGGAACATCGGAAATGATATTTATAAGCATCGATTCACCATCACCCTCGTAACCAAAAGCAATTTTATTTTGAGAGGCTTGTCGTGCGCGTTTAAAACTGTAATCTATAGATTCTTTAAACAGTTTCAATTCATAAGCTGTATCTGATGGAACTGTAATAAATTGCTTTCTGTAGGCAATCTTATCTGTCTTTTGCTGATAAGTATAATTTGGATTCTCTTCCTTAAGTGCCGCTAATAGATAGGACCCTTTTTTTATGTTTTCTAAACTAAAACCAGAAGCACTATCGGTAACTGCAATATATTTTGGCTTTTGTTTATATAAAATAGAATCGTGGAAAGAAGAATCTACTTCGTACAATAAAACAGCAACACGTTCGTCTACATCTTTATTTAAAGCATCAGAAACAATCCCTGAAACAGAAAGTGAGTCAATATAATTCCCGGTGGAAAATACATACTTATAATATGGAAACAAATTACCCTCGTTATTGTCTGCGATACTTTCTCCAAAGTTAAAAGCATACGTGGTGTTAGGTTGAAGTGTGTCAAAAAGTTTAATAGTAATTACTTTACTTGCGGTCCCAACCGGTACGATCTCTGGCTCAATATTCATTGGGGGAGATATAATAAGCTGTTTTTGAAGATTTGACAACTTAACATATTCATCAAATTGAATTTTGATTTCATTGGCATCAAAATTTATAGAAAAATTTTCTGGAGTTGACTTAATGATAACTGGAGGGGTTTCGTCTTTATCACCACCCGTAGTAGTGCCTCTATTAGCACACTGTGTCAATATCATACCCACAACGACTAAAAAACCTAAGTTAGCTATACTTTTACCCATTAGAACTGCATTTAATGCAAAGTAACAACATATTTTAGTACTAACGAAAAATGGAATGCGTAATTGCAATAGTTGCTAAACTTAAACGCAGGTTAGTCGCCTTTTTTAAAACTAAAGCACAAGCTTCAATCGTAGCACCTGTGGTAATAACATCATCAACCAGTAACACATGCAAATGATCAATCTTATGAAGATCGACGGCAACAAAACTATTTGAAACAGACTGAAAGCGTTCTTCTCTAGATTGAAAGACTTGCGTTTGTGTGAAAGTAGATTTTAACAATACAGAATCTTCAAATTTAGCATTCAAACTAATCGCAAGATACTGAGCAAAGAGCGCAACTTGATTATAGCCCCGTTTTTTGAGCTTACGTGGATGAATAGGAACAGGAATAACTACATCTATAGAGTTAAAAAAATTAGATTCAACCAACTCAGCGCCTAGCCATTTACCAAATAACAGCCCGAGTTCTTCTTGGCCTTTATATTTTAATTTATGCAACAACTTTTGCACTTTCCCACCCTTGTAAAAATAAAACAAAGCAGTTGCTCCCTTTAGCTCTACGCGACCATAAAAAATCTTTTTAATAGCTTCAGAGTTATCATAGTGGTAGTTTGTTAAAGGTAATTCGTGCCGGCAGCTGACACAAATTTGCAATTCATTGTCTGACAAAATCAGACTACAGGCTTGACATGTTTTAGGAAAAAAAAGATTAACCAAGGATAAGAACATAGTAAAGAGATTTAGGAATTCATAAAACTAAAATTAAATCTCATATTTTTAAGCAAGTTTAACTCTTAATTCACAAGGTTTTTTATTTTTGTAATATGACAAATCAACCAGATACTTTTAAAAAGGTAATATCCCACGCTAAAGAATACGGATTTGTATTTCAAAGCAGTGAAATTTATGATGGCTTAAGTGCTGTTTATGACTATGCACAAAACGGTGTAGAGTTAAAGAAAAATATTCGTGAGTACTGGTGGAAAGCCATGGTTCAAATGAACGATAACATCGTAGGGCTAGATGCTGCTATATTTATGCATCCAACTACCTGGAAGGCTTCTGGGCATGTGGAGGCCTTTAACGACCCTTTAATTGACAATAAAGACTCAAAAAAACGATACAGAGCAGATGTTTTAATTGAAGACTACTGCGCCAAGATTGAAGGAAAGATAGAGAAGGAAATAAAAAAAGCGGAGAAACGCTTTGGCGAGAGTTTTGACAAAAGTGAGTTCATTAGCACCAATGGTCGGGTGGTGGCCTATCAAGATAAAATTAATGCTATTTTGTCACGAATGGGGCAATCATTAGAAAACGAAGACTTAGCAGATGTAAAAGCCCTTATTGAAGAGCTTGAAATATCAGACCCTTTAACAGGAAGTAAAAACTGGACCGATATAAAGCAATTCAACTTGATGTTTGGCACCAAATTGGGAGCAAATGCAGAAACTGCTATGGATTTATATTTACGTCCTGAAACGGCACAAGGAATTTTTGTGAACTTTCTGAATGTCCAAAAATCAGGTCGTATGAAAATCCCTTTTGGGATTGCACAGACTGGAAAAGCCTTTAGAAATGAAATTGTAGCGCGTCAGTTTATTTTTAGAATGCGTGAGTTTGAACAAATGGAACTACAGTTTTTTATCAAACCTGGAACACAAGCAAAATGGTATGAGCATTGGAAAGAAGCGCGAATGAAATGGCATTTATCATTGGGAATGGGAGCTGAAAACTACCGTTTTCATGACCATGATAAGCTGGCGCATTACGCAGATGCTGCCGCCGATATAGAATTTAAGTTTCCGTTTGGCTTTAAAGAACTCGAAGGTATTCACTCCAGAACAGATTTTGATTTGAACCAGCACCAAACCCATTCTGGTAAAAAACTTCAATATTTTGATCACGAAGAGAATAAAAATTATACACCATATGTTCTAGAGACCTCTATCGGATTGGACCGTATGTTTTTGGCTGTATTTTCTAATGCCTTGACTGAAGAAACTTTAGAGAATAACACGACGAGAACTGTTTTAAAATTACCTGCAGTCCTAGCCCCAACAAAAGCTGCTATATTGCCGTTAATAAAAAAGGATGGATTGCCTGAGGTTGCGAAAGCAATTTTAAATGATTTAAAATGGGATTTTAATGTGGTTTATGACGAAAAAGATGCTGTTGGAAGACGCTACCGTCGTCAAGATGCCTTAGGGACGCCTTTTTGTATTACTGTTGACCATGACACTCTAGAAGACAAGTGTGTGACCATAAGATACAGAGATACTATGGAGCAGCAACGTGTCAAAATAGAAGACTTAAAAACAATCATAGAAAATGAAGTTGCCATGAAACACTGGCTTAAAGAACTGTAGTTTTTAATTTTATAATTAACCGATAAACCAATCTTGTGAAAGCAAAAAAGCTTTTTTACCTCATAACATGTGTCGCTTTAAGTTCTTTAAAAGGGCACGCTCAATTAAATGCTAGTGTGATCGGAGATGCTCAGGTTCTCGATAACAATTGTTTTCTGATAACCCCAGCTCTTGACTTTCAAACGGGGGGAGTATGGTATGACAACGCCATTGACTTCTCAAATGACTTTACCGTTTATTACCAAAATTACTTTGGAAGTAATGATGCGAATGGTGCGGATGGCATGGCGCTAGTTTTTAAGAGAACCTCAAATCCCGTTATTGGAGTTTCTGGTGGTGGTGTTGGTTATGAAGGAATTACTCAATCCATGATAGTAGAGTTCGATACTTGGCAAAATACTGATCGTAATGACCCTGTTTATGATCACATCGCAATAATGAAAAATGGAATTTCAAACCACACATCTGTGTCCAACTTAGCAGGTCCAATACAAGCGAGCGGAACTAGCGTCAACATAGAAGACGGCACAGATCATGAAGTTAAAATTGAATGGATAGCAAGTACTCAAACGTTTAATGTTTACTTTGATTGTGATTTGCGGCTTAGCATAACAGATGATATAAAAAATACTATTTTTGGCGGGGATCCTACCGTTTATTTTGGATTTGTTGGTTCTACTGGAGGAAGCGTAAATATCCACCGTGTTTGTTTTAACAGTATTTCATTTGTTGATAATTTAACCATAGACGATAAAACTATATGTAACGGAGACGATATCCAAATTGACGCAAGCATCCCTAGTGGCGACACTTATTTATGGTCTCCTGCAGAAGGAGTCAGTGATGTTGACAGTCCCGTACCTACGCTGTCACCAACGGTTACTACAACATATTCTGTGTTAATCACCGATATTTGTGGAGACCCTTCAACACAAAGCGTCACCATTAATGTAATCGATGGCACTACTCCAGTGTTTGATCAAGTCCCTCAAATATGCCAAGGAGATACACTTAATTCTCTTCCAAGCACTTCTATAGAAGGAATTAGTGGAGCATGGGCACCCGCATTAGATAATACATCAACTACAACCTATAATTTTACGCCAGACGCTGGACAGTGTGCCTCTGATACTACAATGACCATTGTAGTTGAGCAGACAACCACGCCAAGCTTTACACAGATAGGCCCAATATGTGAAGGAGATACATTTACATTACCATCAACCTCTAACGAAGGCATTACTGGAACTTGGTCTCCGGCTGTCGACAACGCATTAACTACAGAATATACATTTGTACCTACTGCTGGGCAATGTGCTTCAAACGCTACAATGACTGTTGTGGTAGAGCAAGCAACAACAACAAACTTTACACAATTAGAACCTGTGTGTAATGGGAACTCATTTATATTAGTTTCGACTTCAAACGAAGGGATTTCAGGAACTTGGAGCCCGGCAATTAACAACACATTAACCACAGAATATACGTTTACGCCAGACCCTGGACAGTGTGCCCTATCAGCTACTATGACAGTAGTTATAGAGGCTATAACTACGCCTTCATTTGCTGCAATAGACTCTGTGTGTGATGGAGATACTATCAATGAGTTACCTACAAGCTCTAACGAAGGTATTACTGGAAATTGGTCGCCTGCTATAGACAATACATTAACCACCACCTACACGTTCACACCGGATCCCAATCAGTGCGCTAGTACAGCAAATACAATAATTACAGTAATTGCAAACAGCTCTTCTAATTTTAATCAATTAGATCCAATATGTGAAGGAGATACATTTACATTACCATCAACCTCTAACGAAGGCATTACTGGAACTTGGTCTCCGGCTGTCGACAACGCATTAACCACAGAATATACCTTTGTACCAACTGCTGGGCAATGTGCAACTGAAGCTGTAATGACCGTTACAGTAATTCCATTAATCACCCCCTTATTTACACAGGTGGATACCATTTGTATTGGGGATACTCTATTAGATCTCCCAACAACTTCAAACAATAGTATTGCGGGGGCTTGGTCGCCAGCAATTAACAACACAAGTACCACAGAATATACGTTTACTCCAAATCCCGGATTATCTTGTGTTCCTAGCACTACAATGACCATTACTGTACTAGCACAAACAATACCTAATTTCACACAAGTAGCTCCTGTTTGTGTTGGGGATTTTATAAGTCCCTTGCCACAGACCTCTAATAATGGGATCACAGGAACATGGACTCCCTCATTAAATAATTTAGAAACAACAACCTATATATTTACTTCAGACGCAGGGCAATGTGCTGATTCGACCACAATGACAATTGTTGTGAATACTATTAGTGCGTTAACGATTAACGCCACTAATGCTTCAGAAGATTTTGATTCAAATCAAGTGATTTCAGTCTCCGCAACAGGCGGAAGTGAGGATTATGAATACCAATTAGATGGGGGTGTTTGGCAAAGTAACTCAACCTTTGAATATGTAACCGGCTGTGAAGAACACACAGTTGCTGTAAGAGATGCGCTTGGGTGCAGCACAATTCCTGAGAAAACGGTGATGATTATGGAGTATCCAAAATTCTTCACACCAAATGGAGATGGATATAACGACACTTGGAACATCAAATGCCTAAAAAACAACTCCTTAGCTGAAATATTTATTTTTGACCGATTTGGTAAATTACTATTGGAGTTCAGACCCAGCCAAGATAATTGGGATGGCACATTTAATGGGCAATTATTAGCAGGCGGCGACTACTGGTTCTTAGTAAGCTACTTAAATAGCAGCGGTATAAAGACTCAATTTAGATCTCATTTCTCGTTACGCTATTAAATTCTCGTTTGTATAGGGGTCTTTTTAAAAATAGGCTTTCAATTGAATTGTTCCTGTGTGTATCGTACGACTGGTTTCACTCTTTCTTCCAAAATAATTTAAATTCAAATCAAGGTACTTTGTCAGTTTTTTCTGGGCGACCAAAGACCATGTAAAATTAGTTCCAGGCTGTAGTCCCTCCATCATTTGATAAGCAACCGGAGTATTGGCATTTCCAGAAAATTTGTTGGAAAAATAATTAAACTCACCTGTAATAGCCGCTTTTTGGTTTTGTGTTAACGCAAATGAAAATCCATATTTTTCTTGAACTAATTGCTCGAGACTCCCAATAGAGTTGTCTTTTTTTTGATACTGATAAAACACATCAAATCGCTTGTTTTGATCTAATAAATAAGAGATTTTAGGACTTAAAAGGGATTGAGTAAGCAGGTAATTTTTTGAGGAAAAACTCTCACTTTCACTACTGATTTTATCCAAATTACTTTGTAAATTAAGCAGCCATTGATTTTTAATTTTATGAGTCATATTCAATTGGTGACTAATCGATTCAAGCTCAATATATCCGAAAGAAAGCACATTTCTAGCCTTTGAATCCAAATAACTATAGGAGACCGTATAGCGCTGTCTGCCTCTGTTTAAGAATAATTGATTTCTAAAATTAGACTGGAGCCCGAGTTGATCCCCAACTTTTGAATGAAATGGATTTAAGCGAACTGATTGGTTGGTGTTTTTATCTTTTCGGTCAATTAAAAAAGAGGTTTGATTGTAAAAGTGAGACCAAAACTTTTTATTGGACTGGGTGGAATTGGCCCACTGAATAGGGTTAAATGTAAGAGATTGGCTCAACTTATTTTGATGCGTTCGAATATAAACCTGATTAGGCAACAAGACTCGTATATAAATCGCTTGGTCTTGAAATTGAGCAACTTCAAATTCCTCTAATTCCTGAATTCCATTTTCGTTGTAATCAAACCAAACAAAGGTCCCTTGGCCAGGCTCTACTTCAACATATGTGAAATCTTGCTGGGGCAACCGCCCTGCATTAGTTTCATAAAGTGTGTTCCAATGGATCAGGTTGTTTGCGATTTTCTGACTGTACTGTAGTCTGGAGTTAACAGATTTCTGTGACGGCAAAGTGCTGTTTTTTGATGTAAATTCACGATAATTGGCATACAAACTAAGTTGTGTGTTTTGAGTGTGAATCCATTTGGAATCTATATAATAGGTATTTGAAGTGTTTACTTTTGTAAGACGATTATTTTGCAGACTGTCGTTCACACGATAAATAAAACCGATTTTGGCAAATACTTTAGTAGAATCTCCCAAGCCCTTAAAAACTTCGTAGGATCTAAACTTTTGACTTACCGGATCTAAAACATTTGATACAAGTTCTTTTTTTTCGTTGTGCTCAGTTGAGAACTTAACCCCTGTCCATCCTTTGTTATAACTATACTTTAGCTGTGTATTTGATCTGTAAAAAAGAGAATTAGAACCGATAGCGTCTGTCTCTAGTATGCTAGAGCTTGAAAACAAATGGAAACGATCAAGATGTAGCTTTGCTGAAACCACATGTCGCTGGCCTTCATAGTTTTCATTATAATTTAACCGCTGGAACTTATAGTTAAACTGGCCAATTTCTGGGTGTGCTAGTTGCGCCGTTGATTTAATAAAAACTTGATCTCCAAGATCTGATATGAGCTGATTGCTAATGGGCTGTTCAAGATTCCAGTCCCTATTAAATTCTGGATTATATAACCCTTCAAGGTTTCGAAAGTTTTTTTGAATATAGTCAATATCTGTTGTCAAATTTAACTTCCATAATTGAGAGGGCTTTAGTAATTGATGTGCAATAGACAATTGGGTCGCAACCCCAGTATTGTCCTGATCTTCTAATGATGAATATAAATTTAAATCATTTTTACTAGCAGCTAACTCAAAATTTACTGAAGTATTTTCATTAGGTGAAAAAGAACCGTTGACAACCGCCAACTGTAACTTAACAGGTGCTACAAGCTGAACAATGGGTTCATAATCTCCTTGTTTCACTCCATTCACAGGGGATGTGTATTCATAGATATTAGAAATCGCGTCTGAGCTAGTAATAATATAATTGCCTTGCTGGGAGCCTACTAATGTGAAATTAACAAGGTAAAGTTCTTCGTCAGCATTGGTAGAGAACTCAAATACCTCCAATCCATTCATTTGAATTTTCTTATATAAAATTCGGTTTTCGTTATAAGGTTCAAGAGATGCCGAAGGAGCATTCATGAGTGCTTGATCGTCACCAGCAGTGGATAAAATTTGGACTTGATCGGTACTAAGAGATTGTTGAAGTGGTTGATTTTTTAAATCACTTTCGTTATAAAAAGAAGCGCCAATAGTCCATTTTTCAGTTTTATACTGACTTCCTGCATATCCAATAAAACGCGAATAATTACGGGCACTTGATTGGTAATCAACAGTGATTCGCATTTCTGATGTAATAGGAAAAGTCGAATTAAAGCTAATTTCACCAGCATTATAATCAATAATATAATCCTCTGTAGCACCACGGGTAAGAGGGACTCCATTAACGTATACCGTTTCACTCCCTGAGACTACCAAAACAAAGAGTTCATTGTTTCTGCCTATAAGTTTGTAAGGTCCTTGATTGCCCTCTTGAGCAACAAATTGACTCGTTGTGAACTGTCCACGAACTAAGGCGCCTGCTGCATAAGCCGTATACTCAGAATTTTCGTTTGTAAAACGAGTTGACAACGAAAGCCCCTGAACACGCTTAGAAAACTCCCCATAGTAAGAATCTGTATTCTCAAGATCAATATCTCCTGCCCTAATTTTCCATTTATCACTAAAAACTTCTATAAAAACTTGGTCAAACTCATCCAAACGCTGCGAATAACCATTTTCTTGTAAGGGTATATTTGAATCTTGAATGGAAGCTCGTAACGTTACTTTGTTATTTAACTTTCCACTAATTTGAAGATCTAACTCACTGTTAAGAACCGAGTTTTGACTATTCCCTATGGTAATCCCTCTAGAGAGACTTCCCGATGACATTAAACCTTCAAAAGGAGAGACTGAAAGTGTCTCACTGGGCTCCGACAGTTTATAAAGCCTCTGTAAGTTCCCTGTGCGATTGACAATAACCGATTCATCTATTTCTTGGTATGTGTTTGTGATAAAGGCGGGGTAATTTAGATAATGAACTCTAATAGAATCATGAGCAATCGGATTTATGAAGTTTATGGATGCTTTTTGGAAGTCTACGACGTATAAAGATGCTGGGATTCGTTCGTTTTTTAAGTTTGTTATATAAAATGAAGATGGATTAATACTTATAGAATCTACCTGTATAGAGTCACTTACCCTCAATGTTTTGAGTTTGTACAGTGAAGACGACTGTTGAGATGAACTCAGAGTGACCGATAAAAGAAATAAAACGACAAAAAAGTACTTCATTATGACTCTTAAACTGAAAAAAAGCAAAAATATTTTGTTGATATTTTTCGTTAAAACAAGGCTAAATATTTAGGGTAAAAGTACTCTATTAATTATTTTAGCTGAAATTATTATACGATTACATGAAAATTATTTCTTACAACGTTAACGGAATTAGAGCGGCTCTTAAAAAAGGGTTTATAGATTGGCTAATAAGTGCCGATCCAGACGTGATCTGTTTACAAGAGATAAAGGCTCAAGAAGACCAACTTGACTTGAGTGTTTTTGAAGACGCTGGATACAAATACAACTATTGGTTTAGTGCTCAAAAAAAAGGCTATAGTGGGGTTGCTATTTTAGCAAAAACAAAACCTACCAATATTGTTTATGGAACTGGAATTAAATCTATGGATTTTGAAGGTCGCAATATTCGTGCTGATTTTAAAGGG
The DNA here is from genome assembly GCA_905181825.1 of uncultured Flavobacteriaceae bacterium. Classification (GTDB taxonomy): domain Bacteria; phylum Bacteroidota; class Bacteroidia; order Flavobacteriales; family Flavobacteriaceae; genus Hel1-33-131. Next base: position 45,320 of record CAJIZJ010000006.1, on the reverse strand, counting down.
GTTTCGGTCATGAGTCTTTATTTACCTTCTGGCACTAACTTAGCAAGGCTGGAACACAAACTTGAATACATGGATTTGTTTCAAGACTACGTTAATACATTAAAAAAAGAAATTCCAAATCTTATCATCTGTGGCGATTACAACATATGTCATGAGGCGATTGATATTCATGATCCTGTGAGAAATAAAAATATCTCTGGGTTTTTGCCTCAAGAGCGAGCTTGGATGAGTTCATTTTTGAAGCAGGGATTTGTAGATGCCTTTCGCGAGTTTAACAATGAACCTCACAATTATAGCTGGTGGAGTTATCGCGCCAATTCTCGAGCAAACAACAAAGGGTGGCGATTAGATTACACCTTAGTTGCACAGCCATTACAAGAAAAGCTAAAAAGGGCCGTTATTTTATCGGAGGCGATCCATAGTGACCACTGTCCCGTTTTAGTTGAATTAAAATAAAATCAATTTTAAAAATTATATACAATGCTAAAGAAACTTTTAATTTTAACAGTCGTCATCTCTGTATCTAGCTCTTGCGTGTCTTCAAAAATATACAAGGAGTTAGACGGCAAATACACAACTCTAAAAAACGATTATGACACTTTGAACTCAGAAAACGAGGCCGTTATAAACGACAAAAATACGCTCCAAAATCAACTTGACCAATTACATCAGCTGTACGATGCTTTACTTTTAGAACAAAATGCACTGCAACAAGAGCTTACCGCACTTCAAAAAAAATACGATGCCTTAAGTGAATCTTACGCAGCACTAGAACAAAACAGCTCAAATGAAATCGCAGAAAATGTTCAAAAAAACAGAGAGCTTTTAGCTCAATTAGAAGCAAAAGAACTTGCCTTAATTGCAGAAAATGATCGACTTTTAAAACTAGAAGCTGATATGCAAGAACGGTCTCAAAGAATTGCAGAACTAGAAGCGCTGATTGCTTCTAAGGACCAAGCAATGCGCGACTTAAAAAACGCTATCTCTAGTGCATTAACCGCTTTTGAAGGAAAAGGGCTAACAGTGGAGCAACGCGACGGGAAAGTATATGTATCGATGGAAAATAAATTACTTTTTAAATCTGGAAGTTGGGCTATTGGATCTGAAGGACGTATCGCGATTGAACAACTAGGGTCTGTACTTGCAGACAACCCAGAAATTGCGGTGCTTATTGAAGGCCATACCGATAACGATCCTTTTTCAAGTGGTGGGCAGATTGCTAGTAACTGGGATTTATCTACTAAGCGCGCCACAGCAATTGTTCAGATTTTAATTGAAAATGAGAGTATAAACCCTGAGAGCTTAACGGCGGCTGGACGCGGTGAATATGCACCTATTGCTTCAAATAAAACAACGGAAGGAAAAGCAAAAAATAGACGTATTGAAGTCGTACTTACTCCAAAATTAGACGAAATATCTAAGCTTTTAAATAACGATTAATGAAATATACCATACTTCCAAGTACCGACATTAAAGTAAGTAAGATTTGCTTAGGCACTATGACCTGGGGGAATCAAAACACCGAAGCTGAAGGCCATGAACAAATGGATTTTGCATTAGACCAAGGAGTTAATTTTATAGATACTGCAGAATTATATCCGGTGCCGGCAACTGCGGAAACACAAGGGCTAACGAGTAAATATATAGGAAGTTGGCTCAAGAAAAATAACACAAGAGATAAAGTCGTTATTGCCAGCAAAATTGCGGGACCTGGTGATTATACCGCACATATAAGAATGACTGGGTTTTCTCCAGACTCAATAAAGGAAGCTTTAGATTTAGAGCTAAAACGTCTACAAACAGACTATATTGACCTCTATCAATTACATTGGCCAGAGCGACATACCAATACGTTTGGGGTCCGTGATTTTAAGCCAAGCCCTAACGATACATGGACAGATAATTTCAATGAGGTCTTACACAGTCTACAAAGATGTGTAGAGGCTGGTAAAATTCGTGCTATTGGTATTTCTAACGAAAAAGCATGGGGTACCATGCGCTTTGCTGAAGAAGTAAGAAATCATAACATCACTCCTATTAGCACCACACAAAATGCCTATTCAATGTTAAATAGGGTATTTGAAGGCGATTTAGCAGAGGTGTCTATGCGAGAAAATATCGGACTTTTAGCGTACTCCCCTTTGGCATTTGGAGTCCTTTCTGGAAAATACATTGAAGGAACCGCTGCAGACAATGCGCGTCTAAAGTTATTTCCACGTTTTGCACGCTACAGCAGCGAACAATCGACAGAAGCAACTAAGCAGTACTTAAATTTGGCAAAAGACTTAGGAATAAGCCTAACTACATTAGCGTTAGCATTTGTTAACCAAAGACCGTTTGTTACTAGTAATATAATTGGTGCCACTAACTTGGATCAGTTAAAAGAAAATATTGGAAGTGTTAACACTAAACTTTCTGAAGAGACATTGGTCCGTATCAATGCCATTCATGCAGAGATCCCTAACCCAGCTCCTTAAAATCAGTGTAAACGTTCGTGTTTATGTAAGGTGTTTACGAGGCTTTATCCTTATTTGCCAATTGCCCGCAAGCGGCATCAATATCTTTACCGCGAGAACGGCGAACTGTAACGGTGATATTTTTGGCTTCTAACATTGAAACATACAAATCGATTGCTGCATTACCAGCTTGCTGAAACACCCCATCATCTATGGGATTATATTCAATAAGGTTCACTTTACTGGGAGCAAATTTGCAAAAACTTATCAGTGCTTCAATATCTGTTTTTGTATCATTAATCCCTTCCCAAACTACATACTCGTAAGTAATGATACGACTCGTTGCTGCGTACCAATGCTGAAGAGCTTCACGTAAGTCTTTTAAAGGAAATGTTTCATTGAAGGGCATTATGGAGGTTCGAACAGAATCAATCGCCGAGTGTAAAGAGACCGCCAAATTAAATTTAACCTTATCATCCGCCATTTTTTTAATCATCTTAGGCACTCCAGAAGTAGACACCACAATACGCTTTGGCGACATCCCTAAGCCCTCTTTGGACGTAATCTTGTCAATCGCTTTAAGGACGTTGTTGTAATTCATTAAGGGCTCTCCCATACCCATAAAAACAATGTTTGACAAGGGGCGATTATAATATAACTTACTTTGTTTATCAATAGCCACCACTTGGTCGTAAATCTCATCAGGATTAAGATTTCGCATACGTTTTAATCTCGAGGTCGCACAAAACTTACAATCTAGACTACATCCAACTTGAGAAGACACGCAAGCCGTGGAACGCTTGGCTGTTGGAATCAAAACCGATTCAACAATCATTCCGTCATGAAGCCGAATTCCGTTTTTTATGGTTCCGTCAGAGCTTCGCTGCATTGAATCCACCTTGATATGATTGATGCTGAAATTATCGTCCATCATTTGACGAGTTTCTTTAGACAAATTGGTCATATCATCAAAATGATGCGCGCCCTTTTGCCAGAGCCACTCATAAACTTGAGTGCCCCTAAAAGCTTTATCTCCATTAGTAGTAAAGAACGTTCTTAACTCCTCTTTTGATAAGGCACGAATATCTTTTTTGGTGGTGTTCATCTTAATTAAAACTAGTTAACATTAAAAAAAAGCCTCAACATGGAGGCTTTTAAATTTGTTTTAGATGATTAGCATGGCATCACCATAACTATAAAATTTATATTTTTCTTTAACCGCTTCTTCATAAGCCTTTTTTACAAAATCATGCCCACCAAATGCAGCAGTCATCATTAAAAGTGTTGATTTGGGCGTATGAAAGTTAGTAATCATACAGTTTGCTATCGAAAATTCATAAGGGGGGAAAATAAATTTATTTGTCCATCCTGAATAATCATTAAGATTTCCTTTAGAAGACACAGAGCTTTCAATCGCACGCATGGCAGTGGTTCCTACTGCACATATTCTACGCTTTTCTTTAAGCGCAGTGTTAATGGTATCTGCAGTTTGTGTTGGAATAATAATTTCTTCACTATCCATTTTATGTTTAGATAGATCTTCTACTTCTACTGGATTAAAGGTCCCTAATCCAACGTGTAGCGTAATCTCAGCAAAATTAATCCCTTTGATCTCCAAGCGCTTTAACAAATGTTTTGAGAAATGCAGTCCAGCTGTTGGAGCTGCTACAGCCCCTTCTTTTTTAGCATAAATTGTTTGGTAACGCTCCTCATCTTCAGGCTCAACTTCTCTGTTGATATATTTAGGTAACGGAGTTTGACCCAATTGTGTTAGTTTTTTTCTAAATTCTTCATAAGATCCATCATATAAAAAGCGCAGTGTACGCCCTCTTGACGTTGTATTATCAATCACCTCAGCGACCAACATTTCATCATCGCCAAAATAAAGTTTATTACCAATTCTAATTTTACGAGCTGGATCTACAAGCACATCCCATAACCGTTGCTCAGCATTCAATTCTCTAAGAAGAAATACTTCTATACGCGCTCCCGTTTTTTCTTTATTACCAAACAAACGAGCTGGAAAGACTTTGGTGTCGTTAAGAATCATTACATCGTCTTCGTTAAAGTAGTCAATTAAATCCTTGAACTGCTTGTGTTCAATCGTTTGCTTTTCACGATTCAAGACCATAAGCCGTGACTCATCTCTGTTTTCAGAAGGATATTCTGCTAATAATTCATCTGGTAATTCAAAGTTAAAATGCGATAATTTCATGCTTAGTTTTTTTATTTTCAAGTAGCGAATATACAACCTCAAAATAGGCGTTGTCAAGTATTTGAACCTTTATTTTTAAGATTCGGAGATATTGAATCCGAGTTCTGATAAATTTTCCCAAAAATCAGGGAAGGATTTTGAAACAACCTCAGCTTCATTTATAGAAAAAGAGGTTAATAGAGCCAAAGGCGCAAATGCCATAGCCATGCGGTGATCGTTATAGGTTTCTACAGTTGCACCAGACATTAGGGGCTTAGGATCTAAAAGAGATAAACTGTCATTGGTGATATTTAGATCCGTACCAAATTTAAAAATCTCACTTTTTAGTGCCTCTAAACGATCTGTTTCTTTAATTTTTAAAGTGTGTAAACCCGTAATATGACATTGTATTTGGAGTCCTAAACAGCTTACTACAATAGTTTGTGCAATATCTGGGGCATTCGCTAAGTCGATGTCTATCAATGGCGGTAAAGTATTAGTTGTTTTTTTTAATATGATTCTTGACGCCTCAAAGCTAGTTTCGACTCCCATTTGCCTGTAGATGTCCTTCAAGACCGCGTCTCCTTGCAGGCTGTCTTTTTTGTATGTGCTAAGACTCACTTGAGTGCCTAGTGGGCTTAAAGCAATAATACTATAGAAATATGATGCAGACGACCAATCAGATTCTACCGTTAGTGTTTTTGGGGCGGCCTCTAAATAAGGTTGGACCTTAATTGTTTGACCTTCAAAAGACGTCTCAACCCCAATTTGTTCTAGTAATGACAGCGTCATTTTGATGTAAGGTACAGAAGTTATTTTTCCCTCCAGATGTAACTCCAATCCGTTTTTAAGTTTTGTAGCCATCAGTAACAATGCGGAAATATACTGACTACTTACATTCGCTTTCATTCGAACCTCATCTTTTAATAACTGTTTACCCGTAATTTTTAAAGGAGGATACCCCTCTTTGTTAGCATACTCTATATCTGCACCTAATTCTCTAAGAGCTTCAACCAGTATTTTAATAGGGCGTTCTTGCATTCGCTGAGACCCCGTCAATAGAGTTGTATTCCCTTCTAAAGTTGCGAAATAAGCAGTCAAGAAACGCATGGCGGTTCCTGCATGGTGAATGTCTACAGTAGTAGATTCCGTGCTTAATGCCTTAAGCATGTACTGGCTATCATCCGAATTAGAAACATTCTGAATCTCTAAATTTTCAAAAAGTGCTTTTAGTAATAAAAGTCGGTTGGATTCACTTTTGGACCCTGTAATGGTAATGTCAGTACGTGGGTTTATTTTTGAATTTTGAAGGAAAAGGTGCAAAATTTATTTTAGTTTTTCGTTGCTATGGTGACGGTTGTGATCCCGCTTAGTTTTTAACTCTAGTTTTTTATCAAAAGCCTCTTGCAAATTTACTCCTGTTTGATTGGCTAAACAAAGAACAACGAATAAAACATCCGCCAATTCTTCACCGAGGTCTTTATCTTTATCACTTTCCTTTTCACTTTGCTCGCCATAGCGTCGAGAAATAATACGAGCGACCTCTCCAACTTCCTCGGTGAGTTGCGCCATATTAGTGAGTTCATTAAAATAGCGAACGCCGTGATCTTTGATCCAATTGTCAACTATTTTTTGTGCATTTTGAAGGTCCATATGGTTAGATTTATAGAAATACTAAATTAGTCAATCTTAAAATTAAATCAAATTAATTTGGACACTAATAGCAATTGAAAAATAATTATTCGCGCGCTTTAGTATCTATAATAATGGTGACGGGGCCATCATTTGTAAGTCCTACGTTCATGTCGGCGCCAAACGCACCTGTTTGTACCGTTTGCTCTAAATCTGTTTCAAATTGCTGAACGAATTGCTCGTAAAGTGGTTTGGCAATTTCTGGCTTTGCAGCTTTGATATAACTTGGGCGGTTGCCTTTTTTAGTTTGTGCATATAATGTGAACTGACTCACCACAATGGCTGATCCGTGGCTGTTTTTAAGAGAGGTGTTCATGACACCCTCGGCATCATTAAAAATACGAAGGTTTGTAAGCTTGTTACTCAACCATTCAATGTCTTCTGAAGTATCACTGTCAACAACCCCCAAAAGGACTAATAACCCAGACTGTATCTCAGCGATTTTGACCCCATTAATAGTGACGCTTGCTTGAGACACACGTTGAATCACTGCTCTCATTTTGGCTCATAATTATCGGTTCTGTAATGTTCTTCATCGCCTTCCAAAATTTGAGTATAACTTTTATAACGCGATGCCGAAATTTGATTGTTTTCAAGGGCCAATTTCACAGCGCATTGGGGTTCATGTAAATGCAAACAGTTGTTAAATTTACAGGACTCCTTTAGTGCAAATAATTCTGGGAAGTAATTATCCACCTCAGCTGGCTCCATATCTACAACCCCAAAGCCTTTGATTCCAGGGGTGTCTATTATTTGAGCCTCAAAGCTAAGGTCAAACATTTCTGCAAAAGTGGTGGTGTGCTGCCCTTGTTTGTGTTGATCAGAAATCTCTTTGGTTTTAATATTTAAGCCGGGTTCAATAGTATTAACTAATGTGGATTTTCCAACCCCTGAATGCCCTGCAAACATGCTGGACTTTCCAGTCATGAGACTTTTAACAGCCTCAATATTTTGGCCTGTTTTTGCAGAAATGCTTAAACACTGATATCCAATTCCTTCATAAAGAGACGTAAGATCATTTACAATTTCTTTGGTAGCATCATCATTGACATCTACTTTATTAAAAAGCAATACTGCTTTTATTGAGTACGCCTCGGTTGTGGCTAAAAAACGATCAATAAAACTTGTAAAAGTAGGCGGATTGTCTATGGTCACTAACAAAAAAACCTGATCAATATTACTCGCAATAATATGCGTTTGCTTGGAGAGGTTCACCGATTTCCTAACGATGTAATTTTGACGCGGATGAATTGTATTAATCACCCCTGTTTGGGTGTTATTACTGGTCTCTAAATCAAAGTCCACCACATCTCCAACCGCCAAAGGGTTGGTGCTTTTGATGCCCTGAATTCGGAACTTACCCTTTATACGACAATCATAAAACGTTCCGTCTTGAGCCTTAATGGAGTACCAACTTCCGGTAGATTTATATACGATTCCTGTCATTCTTAGTTTTAAATATATCAACAAAGAAACAAATTTCTTTTAAGACCGCATTTCTAAGTAAACAAAAAAGGCTCGCAATGCGAGCCTTTTTTTATTTATTCAAGATTTGTTCTTGATGATTGATTGATTCTTGGTGGACTGCTTTAAATAATTTGAGGATAAACTCTTCGCTCAAATTGTATTGTTCGCCCTCAAGGACCATTTTACCTAATATCTCGTTCCATCGCTTACTTTGTAAAACAGCAACGTTTTTTTGCTTTTTAAGGGCTCCGATTCCTTCAGCTACTTTCATTCTCTTACCTAAAGTTTCAAGTAACTGATTATCCATCACATCTATTTGTGCACGCAAATTTTGTAGCTGGTCGTTATAGTCCGCTTCTGGGGTTGATTCTTTTCTGATTTTTAAATCTTTCATGATCTGAATCAATGAAGCTGGCGTGACTTGTTGTGCGGCATCACTCCAGGCATTATCTGGATCAAAATGAGTTTCAATCATAAGACCGTCAAAATTTAAATCTAGAGCCGTTTGTGAAACGTCAAAAATCATATCGCGATTTCCTGTGATATGAGATGGGTCATTAATCAATGGAAGGTCTGGGAACTTTGTTTGAAGCTCTATTGCCATCTGCCATTCTGGAGTGTTTCTGTATTTAGTTTTTTCATAGGACGAAAACCCTCTATGGATAACTCCTAGATTTTTTATGTCTGCAGTCGCTAATCTTTCAACCGCACCTAACCACAATGCTAAATCAGGGTTTACAGGATTTTTAACTAAAACAATTTTATCAGTGCCTTGTAAAGCATCTGCTATTTCTTGTACAATAAACGGACTCACCGTTGAGCGCGCACCAATCCAAAGTAAATCGATATCATGTTCCAAAGCTAATTCTACATGTGCTCTATTGGCAACTTCAGTTGCTGTTTTCAGACCTGTTTCTGCTTTTACTTTTTGAAGCCATTTGAGCCCTAATGCCCCAACACCCTCAAAATTACCTGGACGTGTACGAGGTTTCCAGATTCCTGCACGATAATAGTTGACATCTGTATCTTTAAGCTCATGAGCTATTTTTAATACTTGTTCTTCAGTCTCTGCACTACACGGGCCAGCGATAACTAAGGGGTGATCTAGATTTAACGCATTCAACCAGTTTCTAAGTTCCTTTTTATTTTCCATTTTTTAATTTTTAAGCAATTCCTTTTAGTATTTTTTTAATATGATTTGTGTTTTTCATTTCGGTGTATACAGCCTCAAAATCATTATTTTCCATGTAGGCTTTAAATTGATTAAGATTTTGAATATACTCCGTAAGTGTTTCTATAACATTCTCTTTGTTTTGCTCAAAAATTGGAGTCCACATTGCTGGTGAACTTTTTGCTAATCGTACAGTAGATTCAAATCCACTCCCTGCCATGTCAAAAATATCTGACTCATTCTTTTCTTTATCTATCACGGTCTTCCCCAACATAAAGGAGCTAATGTGTGATAGGTGTGATACATAAGCTATATGTTTATCGTGATCTACTGCTGTCATATACCTGATATGCATTCCCATTGCTTCAAAAAGTGTTATTACTTGTAAAGAAAGAGCCGTTGATGTTTTGTCTAATTCGCAAATAATATTTGTTTTGTTCTTAAACAATCCTTTTAGAGCAGCCGAAGGGCCCGAGAACTCAGTTCCAGCAATTGGGTGAGTCGCTAAAAAATTAGCACGTTTTGGGTGTCGCGCTACTGCCTCACAGATCGCTTGTTTGGTGGAACCCATATCAATCACAATCGCTTGATCTGATATTAATTCTAAAACTTCTGTCAAAACATTGATTGCGGCATTTACCGGCAGAGCCAACACAACAAGGTCTGCAGAGCGAACACTTTCTACATCGGCTGTTTGATGTATAATTCCAAGTTCTAATGCTTCATTTAAGTGGGTCTCATTTTGGTCAATTCCAGTAATAGAAACACCAGAAATATGCTGTAGTAGATCCAAAGCAAAACTACCACCTATTAACCCAACTCCTATGATGCTTACCTGTTTCATAATACGCGTTGTATAGCCAGTTCAATACTTTCTTTTGGAGCGCATAATGAAAACCTAATATAGCCTTCGCCGTTAGTTCCAAATATGGTTCCAGGTGCGATAAACAAGTGATGGTCATTTAGTATTTTATCAATAAACGCTTCGGATTTAAGTCCTGCTGGTAATTTAGCCCATACAAACATGCCAGATGTAGTCGTGTCAAAAGTGCAGTTTAAGGCAGTTGCTAACTCCCATACCAACTCACGGCGTTCAGAATAAATGACGTTCAAGTCACTAAACCATTTTTTAGAACTGTTTAGAGCCTCAATAGCTCCTTTTTGAATCCCATAAAACATCCCTGAATCCATATTGCTTTTAACCTTAATAACATTCTCTAGATGCTCTTTAGCACCCATTAGCATTCCAACGCGCCAGCCAGCCATATTAAATGTTTTACTTAAAGAATTCAGCTCTAAGCAAACTGCCTCAGCCCCTTCTATATTAAAAATACTGCTAGGATTGTCATTTAGTATAAAACTATAGGGGTTATCATTGATAAGCAAAATATCATTCTTTTTGGCAAAATTAACAAGTCCTTTCAAAACCTCATCATCTCCCAAAGTACCCGTAGGCATATGCGGGTAATTGACCCACATTAATTTGACCTTAGACAGGTCCATGGTTTCTAGAGAAACTAAATCTGGCTGCCAATTGGAGGCTGCATTTAAATCATAAAAGACCGGAGTGGCCCCAACTAGTTTCGTTACTGAGGTATAGGTAGGGTAACCAGGGTTTGGTATCAAAGCAATATCTCCTTCGTTAAGGTATGCCATTGAAATATGCATGATCCCTTCTTTACTCCCCATTAGTGGAAGCACTTGGTTTTCCGGATTAAGTACGACCTTATAATGGGAGTTATAAAAATTAGCTATAGCAGATCGAAGTGCTGGCAACCCTTGGTAACTTTGATATTTGTGTGCAGAAGCGTCAGACAAACTATCTGTAATTGCAGAAATCACCGCTTTTGGAGGGCCTATGTCTGGACTACCAATACCTAAATTAATAATAGGAGCACCAGCAGCCTTAAGGGCATTGACCTCTCTTAATTTTTTAGAAAAGTAATATTCTTCAACAGTATGTAACCGATTGGCAGTAATCATTATTTTTTTGCGTTTTTATATTCTCCTAGTATTTTAAATTCTTCTGCCATAATTTCCATGATCGCTTTTCCTTTTTGGTAGTCCGAAAAGGCTTCAAAAGTAATATCTACAAAAAAAGCATATTTCCAAGGAGTATCAATTTTAGGAAGCGATTGAATTTTAGTTAAATTTAAATTACAATCACTCATAACATTAAGCATCGCAGCTAGGCTTCCACGTTTATGATCTAAAAGAAATTTTACAGACGCTTTATTTACAGCATCTTGGTTGTGCAATTTAGGGGCTCTTTCTACAATTACAAAACGTGTTTCGTTATGCTTAATCGTTTGTATGCTTTCCGCTAAAACATCTAAAGTAAATAGGCTAGCTGCCTCTAAACTAGCGATGGCCGCAACTCCCTTAATTTGACCTTCGTGAATTCTCTTAGCAACCTCCGCAGTATCTGTGTCTTCAATTAATTTGATATGCGGGTACTGTTTAAAAAACTCTTTACATTGTAACAAAGCCATTGGATGAGAGAACACTTCGTTGACCTGCTCAATAGACTGTCCTTTAAGCGCCATTAAGTTGTGTTGTATTTCCAAAAAAAACTCTCCTGTAATGTGTAAGTTTTGATCATCAATATGTGCATAGTTAGGAATAATAGAACCTGCAATAGAGTTCTCCAAAGCCATTACAGCGACATCCGTCGTTTTGGAGGTCAAGCTTTCAACCACTTCATTAAATGAAAGATATGGCTGAACTTCAATAGAATCTTCAAAATATATTTGAGAAACTATGTGATGGAAAGACCCTTCTATCCCTTGTATGGCTACACTTTTTTTCATAAAAAAAAATCCCGATGTTTACATCGAGACTAAATATTTAAAATTTATATTGATAAATTATATATACAAGGCCTCGATTTCTTTTCTAAAAAAGAAATAATAAAAGCTATAAAAAATATAATTCACATTTATCATAAGTACTTAACTATTAGGCTAAAGTATCTATTTTTTGTATAACTTAAAATTTAATTTCTTTTTTTTCTTGTTCATTACTTAAAATTATAGATAATTTAATAAAACACAGTTTGAGCTAATTAAATGCTATTTTTTTGTCTTTTTTAGAAGAATCCCTTTAATAAGACACCTAAGGAGCAAGCTCTAAATGTGTTAATTAGTGGTTATAGATTAGTCTAAAAACAGTAACTGTCCAGAATAATACTCTTGGACATCTACCAAGTGAGGTCTATACACACTAATAACATCGCCTACACTTCTAATGTCCACTGTTAAGGATTGTTTTGGATTCACGATAATGTCATGGCTACTTCTTTGAAATATATTCACATGCTGGGCTATTAAATCGGCCCCTTTAAATTCGCACAAACCAGCGTAAAACTCCACAGAAAGACTTTCTGTGGATCCTGAAATTGTGAATACTGACAATCCGTTAGCTATCACTTTAAGCCTTTCTGCGTTGATTTTAATATTAAAATCACCAACATTTAGGTAATTAGAATTATAATTTTCACTGATGAGTGTTAAATTATCGAGGTTTAAAACACCTTCTGAAGAGGTCAAGTATTGAGTACTACTTCTAATTTCTTTCAAAAAAGGAGTCGTTACTATCATTTTGGTAAGCCCAAAATCTCTGACGAAATTACAAGAATTATTATCGGACAATTGCAATTGTTTATCGACCACAGTAATTTCAATATTGTTTAGTAAGTTTTGGCCTGTTTGAATCTCCACTTTATAGTCTTGACCTTGCTTAACCACTAATTCAATATCTCGATTCACTAAAATTTTGTCAAAAGTATCTACGCTCAAAATGCGTGTTTCCTGACTACCAGCAGCTTGAATACACCCCCATGCGTCTTCCTTATCACAAGAAAAAAACATCACCATCATTAGTATGTAAAATAATCCCTTCATATTATAGTCTGATTCCAATTCCAAATTCGAGAGCTTCTGCTGTAGCTAAATGAGATTTAACCGTAAAAGCTCCAAACCATTGTTTGCTAAAATAATACTTTAACCCAATTCTATTATATATACGACCTTCAAAATCGTACGGATAGTATAGATAATACCCTGTTTGCGCTACCATCGACCATTTGTTGACAAATAACTCATAGCCCAAAAAACCTCCAACCCGTCTGTAATCGGCATTGGGATCGGATGGTGCATCAGGAAAAGCAACACTTCGATAGTTGATTTCTTCTTTTAAAGCAAACGAAAAAAATGCGTCAACTCCAAGATGAACTGCGCTAAAAGAATTAAAACGTTTATCAACATATGCGGAAACCGTATAAAATGGGTATTGCTTACTTCCGACCACATCGTTCTGGCTAAGACCAGATCGCAAAACAAAATTATATTTTAAGGCTTTTGAAATTACAGGGATTTCTTTGTATTGCTTAAAGTTGACCCCCTTGGCGTCTAAATCATAATTTATTCCCATGTTAAAAGAAATGGTATTAACACTAGTGTTGGGGGCTCTAAAATTACCATTGGAAGCGTGAAAAAAGACCAAGCCTGATTGAACACCAATTGGACCTAGTAAATTTGGTTTCTTATAGTTAAGCATCAGGTAAGGACTTCCTAATAATTTAGATCCAAATGCTATGTTTTTGGGGTTTGATGTTTTATTGTAGGGATTTGTGGCAAATACAATTCCTTGTCCGACACGCAACATAAGTTGACGTTTGAAGAAATAGAAATTAAAATGTCCATAAAACCCAAGTGTATTACCAAGAACCTCATTTTGTAAATTTTGATACATAAAAGAAGCTCCAAAATCAGGATAATTATAGCGTTGTTCCCAATCGTTTTCGCCATTAGTACGTTGATTCCAGCCTATTATAACGCCTTCAGGATACCCTTGAATAAGATGGGCTATATCATTATTATGAAGCGGGATTATTCCTTTAAAATAGTTAATATCTAAGTAGGTTTGACTCAACCTTTCTTGTGAAGTTCCCACAAAAAAAGAAATAGTAAAACAACAAAGAAGTAAACGCAGCATTATAAACTAATTTAAGTGCAAAAGTAAACGAAATAAAATATTTCACGTTAAAACCATTAAACATAAAGTTTTTTTATTAGTTGTATATTCTGTAAATTTGCATAATCAATGTAGAGGATAAATTTGATCTGATTGCAACCTCATTAAAAAAAGCTAAAGCAGTATATTACTACTCTATAGCCCTGCAATTTTATTAGTTTGTTCTCATAAAACACAATTTATGAGTTATTTATTCACTTCAGAAAGCGTTTCAGAAGGCCATCCAGACAAGGTAGCTGACCAAATTAGCGATGCCTTAATTGATAATTTTTTAGCATTCGATCCAAGTTCTAAAGTAGCTTGTGAAACCTTAGTGACCACAGGTCAGGTAATCCTTGCAGGTGAGGTGAAATCAAAAACCTATTTAGATGTGCAAAAAATTGCACGTGATACCATAAATAAAATTGGCTATACTAAAGGAGACTATATGTTTGATGGCAATTCCTGTGGTGTGCTTTCAGCGATTCATGAACAATCTGAAGACATTAATAGAGGGGTAGATAGAGGCGATGAAGAGCAAGGGGCAGGAGATCAAGGAATGATGTTTGGTTACGCTACAAATGAAACTGAAAACTACATGCCTTTGGCACTAGATCTTTCCCATAGAATACTAATAGAACTAGCAGAAATGCGAAGAGAGGGAACTGATATTTCATACTTGAGACCCGATTCTAAAAGTCAAGTTACTATAGAATACGACGACGACAATACACCTAAACGAATCGAAGCTATTGTTATTTCTACACAACATGACGACTTTGATGAAGAAACCAAGATGTTGGCTAAAATTCGAGAGGATCTAAAAACAAAACTAATACCAAGGGTTATTGCAAAACTTCCTTTGCATATCCAAAGCTTATTTGATGCACATATTACTTATCATATAAACCCAACAGGAAAGTTTGTAATTGGGGGACCTCACGGGGACACTGGATTAACGGGACGAAAAATTATTGTAGACACCTATGGTGGTAAAGGAGCCCACGGTGGTGGTGCCTTTTCTGGGAAAGATCCAAGTAAAGTGGACAGAAGCGCGGCCTATGCCACGCGACACATTGCAAAAAACATGGTAGCATCAGGACTGTGTTCTGAAGTATTAGTTCAAGTTAGTTATGCTATTGGCGTGGCAGAACCTATGGGAGTGTTTGTTGACACTTATGGCAGCTGCCCATTTAACTTGACCGACGGAGAGATTGCTAATAAAATATCGAAATTATTTGATCTAAAACCTGCAGCTATTGAAAAACGATTAAAACTAAGAAGCCCAATATATAGTGAAACTGCCGCCTATGGTCACATGGGGCGTGAAAACAAGTCTGTTACAAAAGTGTTTCATCAACCAAACGGAGAAAGCATAACACTAAACGTAGAGTTATTTACTTGGGAGAAGCTAGATTATGTGAATGACATAAAAAATGCTTTTGAAATTTAAGGTCTCTAACTTAAAAGCCAAGCTCCATAGAGGACCGTAAGCATAGAAACAATGTAGTACCACTTAAAGTCTTCTTTTAGTAAAATAACAGCCAATATGATCGTAAATATTGAACTGGTAAGACTAATGATGCTGGAGATAAAAGGATTAGTAACCTTAAGTCCATACATACCTAAAACAATTGCAAAAGATACAACTAACGCCATTACAGGGATATAATCTAGCTTAAAAAAAGGGATTGGAGACTGTTTCAGAAAGTACAACATAAAACCAGCTACGGTTAAAACGACCAACTCTTGATGAACTGCAAGAAAAACTAAATCATATGTTTTTAAATTATACCATTGCATAATAGCTGTGGCAGAAAAACATAAAGCCATCGCAAACAAATAGCGATGAGTAGAAAAACTAACAATTTTTGTGTTGTGACGTTGTTTCCAAAGAAAAATAAAAAAACCCAAGGCGATACATGAAATTCCTAATGCATAATTTTTTGGAATTATCCCTTCTACTAAATATAAATAAGTAGCTGTAACAGTAGACCCCACGAGACTGTAATGAATGAACGTGTTTAATGAACTTTGTTTGATCCCGTAAATCATAAACACTAATCCAAAGGCTCCAATAAGACAAGTTAAGTTAACAAAAACAGCCTGGCCTACCGTGTTATAAAAATTAAAATTATCATACTTAAAAATCAAAACAATGATTCCGATAAAACATGTGATGATAGAACGCTTGACAATAACCTGCAGTGGCAAATAGTCAGACACTATCCATTTCCATAAGACGTTACTGAATGCAAAAAAAATCGACGATAAGACTAAATACTCCATAATAATTTAAAAATATCGTTTTAGTAAAGCTAACTTAAAACGCTTAAAACCTGTTAACTTAACTAAGTCCAAATATTCAACTTCAAACTCTGATAGCACTAGGCGATAGGAGGTCGTTTGTTTTTCTAGTTGATAGCTAGCAATAAGGAAAAACAATTTGAGATAAGTAAAGTAAGAATTTGTTTTTGAGTTATCTAAGCTAACAAGCCCTAAGTAATGTTCGGCTTTATCGTAATTTTTATTTTTAATTTCAACAAAAGCAGAAGATATTAAGTACATGTTTTGAGTGGTATAATAAACCCAATCCCCAGTCTCAAATAAATCATCATTAAATACTGAAAATATATGTTTGATATCATCAATAGATTTTGTAAAAATTAGTGCAGGAAAAATCTCAATGAAAAAAATGGAAATATGTTTTCCTTTGGCGATGTCTACGATTTGATTAACTAAACTTTGTGTAGGCTGATCGTCTTTAAAGTAGCTAGTTATAAGCTGATAACCCAACAAACGCCCCAGTAATGCAGGATATAATTCTAAGTTAGAAATATCGGGGTTATAAGCCTTAAAGGTTGATTTTCCAGAAAGAAATAAATGATAATTTGAAATTAAATTAGCAAATATCTGATGATCTGGCTGATGGTCCAATAAAAGTCTATTTTGAACAAAAAAACCGTAATAGCCATTGAAATTAGAGTAATCGATATAAAAATCTAAAACAGTAGTCTTAAACACATACTCATCACTTAATAACGGAGCTAATTTTTCATATTGTGGTCTCGTAAGCGTTCTTAAAACACCCCCAACGGCATACGCTATTTTCAAAATATCTAAAACTTCTTGAGAATCAATATCATCCTTTTTAAATAGTAAAGAGTAAGGATGTTTAGCAAAAATAATTTTTAATAAATCTAAGCGCCCTCTTCTAATGAATGACTTAATAAGAACACTTATGTAATAAATATAATCCGAATGAGGTTTTAGCTTGATTAGACGCTCCAACATTTCAGAACTGATAGAGTTCGTGTTTTCAAAATCAGCAATAAAAGTCCATGTGTTCCAGTTCTCATCCTTATTTACAAATTCAGAAAACTTAGCAAAAGACGTAAAACCTATATATTCTGAGAGTGCGTCAAGTGTTTTAAATTGTGGGTCTCCTGATGGTAAAAAGCCAAAAAAACGTCGCAACGTATTAAATCCTACAGGGTGTAAAATACTAACGGTAATATGGTCATGTAAATACTTAACATCCGATTGTTTTTGAATATGAAAGCCAAGTTTTTTATAAATCTCAAGCTTTAACTTTGACACTAAATAATCCATTGACCGAAAATACTAAAAATTAATAACTTAGGGCTAATTATGGGCTAGTTTTTGTGTTAAATAAAATTATTTTTGCATAGTATAAATTTCTGGAATTATGGAAATTTTTTAGTTAGTCAGTTAGTCAAAAAAAAACCCGTTTATAACGGGTTTTTTTTATTTAAGATAAATTGCATTATAGCTCGTAACGCACACGAAATGTTACATAGCGAGGCTGAATGAAGTACTCTGTTGCACTTACCGAGATGTTTGAGGAACTACTTTGGTTTTGAGATCGCGTATCTAAAAGATTAGTCGCTTTAATTTCGTACTCAAATTTTGAGTCATCGTCTTTTCTGTAGGACAAAGACGCATTCCAGAACTCATAGGTGTTAATAGAACGCTCTTCATTACTAAAATCGTTGTAAGAATAATCGGTTCTAAATGTAAAGGTCTTGAAGATCAATGCATCTACTTCAATGGAAGGGCTTTTAGTAAAAAACTTAGTACTGTTGGCCCCTAAGTTATTATCTTGAATCGTATAACGATAGTTTAAATCCACATTAGGAGCCGTTCTGAAATTGGTTCGTAGCTGAGCCCGGTAAGTTTGTGAGAAATTTTCATTTACAGACTGTCTGTTTTGAATAAACTGGTTAAACTTAGAGTAATTTAAGTTCGCTCTAACAGAAGCTCTTAATTTTCCAAAAGTACGCTGGTAACGCCCATTAGCGGTAAGACTTTCATCTGCAAAATTGGAATTAAAAGGGGTAGAAACTCGAATTACACTTCCAGGAGTGAATTCAGATTTGGTTCTAATATTATCAATACTTTTATTATAGTTAACATTCGCAAATATATTTGTGTAATTAAACATATTAAAACTGTAGTACGATAAATTAACATTATGAGATAGCGCACTTTGTAAATCTGGCGACCCAGAAAACAAGGAATTATAGTTGTTGAGTACTAAGCCACTTGCAAACTGAGAAACGTCTGTAAACTGAGTACGCATACGGTAAGTTAAATTTAATGTTTCACTCTTTTTAATGTCAAGTCTCATATTAAAATCAGGGAGAAACCTATAGAAATTATCTGTAGTTTTGTCACCGTATTGGGTGTTAGCAATAGAATATGCGTGCGCTGATACTCCAGGAGTAAAAGTAAATTTTCCGTATTTTAAACGATAATGCAACCCAAGATAAACATCAGAGAAATTATAAGCAATATCATTCGTCGCTAAACCATCAGCAATAATAGGGGTTGGGTCAAGTACTGACTGATCATCAAGATTTTGAAAGATCTTAGAATCAAATTGTTGACTACTTAGTATTGTGCCTAGTGTTAGGTTGATGTTACTTTTTTTATTAAGAATATTCCAGTAATCTAGCTTAGCGTCTACCTGATTAGATTGAATTCTCTTCTCTTGACCTAAATTATAACCAATCTGCGAACCATTTAAACCAAGACTGTTAGCGGTACCACTGTAATTAGCTTTATCTTCTAAAATAGCGTTGTAAAACGGGTCTTCATCTTTAATTAAATGCTGTGCCTCAAATGCAAAAATATTAGTTTCGTTGAGAGTGTAATAATAATTTAGGCTTTGACTAAAGCTAAATGGATTAGCATCTTCAAGCTGATTAATAGCGCCATTTACTGAAGAGTTGAAGCGTTGATTTTGGGTGCTTTTAGAAAGGTTTCCTAGTGCTTCATATTCTAACTGATTGCTTGCGTTTGGCTGGTACTTTGTTGTTAGTTTTAGCATTCCCAAATCATTGTTTTGAGATGTATTGCTCTCCGTATCTTCGTTAGGAATTCCTAAGTCAGTATCAATATATTGAGTACTTCTATTTTCTTGTAGTTCATTTTTACTGTTTGAGAGAATAACAAACCCTCCAAAATCTAGTGTCTTTTTGGGAGACCAACTAAAGTTAGCAGCCCCGAATTTTGTATTAATATCCTTAGCTCTATTATTTTGAAGTAACAAAGAGCCGATGTCATTATTTCCTAAACTTAAGCTTGTACCACTGTTTTGGCTTGGCGCTTTAAACCCCCCTGAAAAGTTAAAATAATCTCGGCGAGTAAATGCAACTTCTCCTATATTGTTTAGATCTCCAATAACATTAACGCTGTATTCAGGACTATAAAAAAACATTTTAGGCTGCGCTAAATAGAGATCATTTGGAAGTTGTTTGCTGACTCCCTGGGAATTCCCTGCGCCTACGGTTACATTACCAAACCAAAAGTTTTTCTTTCCTTCCTTTAACTTAATGTTTATGGCAATGTTATCTTGGTTATTAGTAACGCCTCCTAATTGACCAACTTCCGAATAGTTTTTAAGCACTTGAACTTTATCTACCGCGTTTGAAGGAATGTTTTTAGTGGCTAATTTGGTGTCTCCATCAAAGAAGTCTTTCCCCTCAACCATTAACTTAGTCACTACCTTACCCTCAACCTCTACTTGGCCATCATCATTTATTTCTACGCCTGGAAGATTTTTTAAAACATCTTCTAATTTTCGTTCTCTTCCCGTATTAAAAGAGTCTGCATTATAAACCAATGTATCTCCGCTAATAGTTACCGGCATTTCATAAGTAAGCTCGACTTCATCTAAAGAGTTGTCCTGAAATAACACAAATTCCTTAGAAATATTTTCATCTTTGGTCTCTAAGACTTCATCTAAAGACTTCATACCAATATAGCTAGCTTGTATAGTATAAATTGTATTCTTTTTCAAATCTAATCGAAAAATTCCGTCATCATTAGTAATCGCGTAAGAATCCAAAGACTTAGTGGCTTTATTTATAGCGATAACATTTGCTAGTTCTAACGGATTTCCTAAACTATCTTTAATAACACCCTCAAGCTTAACTTGAGCAGTCACTGAGATACCCATCAACAGGAAGATTATTGTAATAAAATATTTCATGTAATTAAGTTTATTTTCTGCGTTGATTTCTACGCCCACCATACATTGAACGCATTTCTTCCATTTTTTTCTTTACAATATCATTATACCCATCGCGAGACACAACGTCTCCTTTTTTAGGAGCTTCAATTTCATCTTTTTCTTGAGGATTCAATATAATCTTGGAACACAGTATTGTTGTCTTATCAGTATTCACTTCTAAAATTAATCCAGGAAGTCCCCAGAACTCTCCAGGCCCTTGGCTTACAGGTATCTGAGGGGTGTACCAAGCGACAACTTCAATTTGTTTGGGGATTTCAATCTCATCTGAGATTGTTGTTGTTTTAGTAGAATCCTTTTTAACTTTTGAATCTTTTGGGGGCGACTTTCTTCGCATGCTACGCCAATCAAACTCGTCTACTGTTTTAATTGCTGTCGCTTTCATACAAAGATACTGACCAATTTGTTTGGTTTCAGTACCTAACTGCCATTCTAGCTTTGGCAACGAATCTGAAATTAAAAATTGTTTACCAAAAAATTCTTGATCTTGTAAAAACTGCTGTAACTTAATGTTTTTATACTGCATACCAGCAGAAAAGCTACTACCCCACTTGCCAAATCCACCTCTACTCCCGGGTGCTTCAAGGACCTCGTCTTCTTTATAGGTTGACGATTCTCTGTCAAAGGTTAGAATGTATGTTTTCTCGAACATACTACGCATGCGGTCTGCCATTTGCTTTTTTTGCTCTTCGGACATTTTACGACCACCCCAACCATCCATATCAACAGATGTTTTAGAAAAATAATAGGCTTTTCCTTGAAAGTTTTGTGCATAAGTTGCTGAAGGAATCAGTAAAATCATAAGCACTATTAGATAGGCTTTATTTAGTAAATTCATGTTTGTTGATGTTAATTTAATATCCTTTTCAATTTGACGAACGAAACTACACATAGTTTAAATAAAATACGTTAAAATTTATCTAAATTAGTCCATGGACTCAATCTCAATGGAGATGCTATTTCCATTCCCATCTTTCTGAAAACTCATTTCTTTCATCTTTTTTTCTACGATTTTATCATATTGTGATTGTGATACTGATTTCCCTTTTGTAGGAAACTTGATTGTGCTTGGGTTTTTTGAGTTCAATACAACTTTACTACATAAAATCATTTTTGAGTCATAACTTAATTCTAAAATAAGCCCTGGAAGTCCTTGAAACTCAGCAGGGCCATGGCTGACAGGTATTTGAGGGGTATACCAAGCTGTAATTGTTCTACTTTCTTCAGTAGGCTCGTCAGCAAACGGATCAGTAACTAATTGCTCTGTCGTAGCTTTAAAGCAGGTATAGGTGCCAATATTTTTAGTGTCGGAATGAAGTTTCCAATCAATTTTCTCAATAACGTCTTGGATCAAGAAAATCTTTCCTAAAAAATCACTTTGTTTAGTGTATCGCTCATCCTTAATGTTTTTATAAAGTATGTCGGAGCCATAAGACGAGACAATGATCATTTCACTTCCTACAGAGGGTGGCGCAAGCGCTTCATCTTCTTTGTAAACAGACTGTTCCTGACCGAAAGTCAAAACGTATGTTTTCTCAAATTGCTTTTGAAGCATGGCCATAATTTCATCTTGCATTCCACCCGTCTGGGTGCTATCTAGTTCAATTTCTATCTTGTCTTTAGTCTTATAGGTGGCTATGCCTTGAAAGTCTTGGGCGCTTAAAATTGAAGAGCCAAAAGAAAGTAAAAATAAAGTTCTAATAATTATGTTCATCGTTAATGGAGGGTAAGGAGTTGATATTTCGCTTTATATTATTGATAAAATATTGAAAAGTGGGGAAATCGCACTAATTATATAGACGTTCATTTGTATAAATTGTTACAGATTAAATCAAAAAATTGTATTTTTATTGTCAAGATGAAACAACCCACCTATTTCCTGTTACTGTTTAGTTATTTGCTTTTTAGTCAAACTACCTTATCCGCTAAATTAATAGAATCGACACCATTTGAATGGGATCGTTTTGCTGGGGTGGATCAGTTTGAATCTTTATATTACTTAAAATCAAAGGCGCTTTTTAAAGAAAATAGTCAAGGTTCACAAAGCTATAGCGATTTAAGTAAAGGACCTATTAACGCTGTTTCGACATTCAATGCTTTAAAACTAGCTTTATTGTTTAAGGACTTTAATTCCGTGACACTTTTAGACAATCGACTCGCTGAGCTAGCTACTATTGATTTTAATTCAATAAATCCATTACGGACAGTCACTCATATTTCTTATGGAAATGACACAACCTTTTGGCTCTTTGACTCCAATACGGTTCAGTTAGAATTATTTGACTATAGCACGTCTACATCTCGTGTAAGAACGGTGCCACTTAAAAGTGAAATTCTAGCCTTAGACAGCGACTATAATTATTGCTGGGTACTTCTAAAAGATGAATTGCAATGCTACAACTACATGGGTAGTCTGATTGAAAAATTTCCAAACCAGGGGTTTACTGGGTTAAAATTATGGAATGGATTTCTGTTTTTAAAAAAAGGAAATGCCATTTACTACAAGCCAAAAGAGAGTTCGGTATTTATGAATTTAGACTTATCTAAAATTTTAGTAAAACAGTTTTTTGTAACCAACCAAACCTTGTATATTTATGACGAAGAATATCTTCACCACTACCAACTACTAAACAATTGATATTATGCATGTTGCTATTGCAGGAAATATTGGGGCAGGAAAAACAACTCTCACCCAATTACTAGCGAAACATTACAAATGGGAAGCTCAACTAGAAGATGTTGTTGACAACCCTTATTTAGATGATTTTTACAACCAAATGGAGCGCTGGAGTTTTAACCTTCAGGTCTATTTTTTAAATAGTAGATTCCGCCAGGTATTGAAAATTCGCGAAAGCGGAAAAAACATCATTCAAGACCGGACCATCTACGAAGACGCAAATATATTCGCTCCTAACTTGCACGCTATGGGCTTGATGACCAATCGTGATTTTGAAAACTATTCATCCCTTTTTGGATTAATGGAGTCACTGGTGCAATCACCTGATTTGATTATCTATTTAAGGAGCTCAATCCCTAACCTTGTTTCTCAAATACACAAGCGTGGTCGCGACTATGAGAATTCCATTAGTATTGACTACTTAAGCCGCTTAAACGAACGCTATGAAGCTTGGATTCACGGCTATGCCAAAGGGAAACTATTAATTATTGATGTTGACAATTTGGACTTTGTAGAAAACAAAGAAGACCTTGGTTTTATCATTAACAAAATCGATGCTGAAATAAACGGTTTGTTTTAATCTCAAATAAAAGCAATAAAAAAACCCTCTATAAATTATAGAGGGTTTTTTTTGTAACTAATCGTTAAGAATTAATTTATTTTGATAAGCTCTACTTCAAATACTAAAATTGAATTAGGACCAATCTTAGCGCCTGAACCTCTTGGTCCATATGCTAATTCAGATGGAATGACCAAGCGTAGTTTATCGCCTACAGACATGAGTTGTAATGCTTCTGTCCAACCCGGGATAACTTGTGAAACACCAAATGTAGCCGGTTCTCCACGTTCTACTGAGCTATCAAAAACAGTTCCGTCAATCAAGGTTCCTGTATAATGAACAGTCACGCTATCCTCAGCACTTGGAGAAGCTCCATCGCCAGTAGTAAGTACTTCGTACTGAAGCCCGCTTTCTGTTGTAGTAACACCTTCTTTTTTTGCGTTTTCTGCTAAATAAGCAACTCCTTCTTCTGCTAAAGCTTTTGCTTTTTCTGCATCAGCAAGTTGTTTTTTTCCTTGTAATTCTTTGAAATAAGTTTGTAAAAATTGTAAGCTTTCTGCTTCGGTAACTTCTAAGTTATTACCCTCAAATACGTCTTTAAAGGATTTTGCAATGGCATCAGAATCTATAGACTCTACGCCTTGAGCTTTGACTCCGGTAGCCACATTGACTCCTAGACTATAGCTAAGTTTTTGTGTGTCTTCACTTGAATGACCACTTGAGTGACCCCCTAAGATTGGTGCGATTACCAATCCAATTAAACACGTCAGTTTAATAAGGATATTCATAGAAGGACCTGAAGTATCTTTGAAAGGATCTCCAACAGTATCTCCAGTAACTGCTGCTTTATGAGCTTCTGACCCTTTATAAGTCATTACCCCATTAATTTCAACTCCGGCTTCAAAAGATTTTTTAGCATTATCCCATGCACCACCAGCATTGTTTTGGAAAATAGCCCAAAGCACACCTGACACAGTCACACCAGCCATATATCCACCAAGCATTTCTGCTACTAACATATTGTTATCTTGATATACAAGTTTACCTACTAAGACAACAAGAATAGGGAATCCAATAGTTAAAATTCCAGGCAACATCATTTCTTTGAGAGAAGCCTTTGTTGAAATGTCAACACATTTATCGTATTCTGGTTTTCCGGTTCCTTCCATAATTCCTGGAATTTCCTTAAACTGTCTTACCACTTCATTTACCATTTCCATAGCTGCTTTCCCTACGGCGTTCATTGCCAATGCAGAGAATACCACTGGTACCATTCCACCAACAAATAACATCGCTAGTACTGGCGCTTTAAAGATGTTGATTCCATCAATACCTGTAAATGTTACGTAGGCAGCAAATAAAGCTAAAGAAGTTAATGCGGCAGATGCAATTGCAAATCCTTTTCCAGTTGCAGCAGTTGTATTACCTACAGCATCCAAAATATCTGTTCTTTCTCTAACAATAGGATCTTGCTCACTCATTTCAGCAATACCACCCGCATTATCAGCAATGGGTCCAAAAGCATCGATCGCTAATTGCATCGCAGTTGTTGCCATCATTGCAGAAGCCGCTAAAGCAACTCCATAAAATCCAGCTAGAGCATATGATGCCCATATGGCAGCTGCAAATAATAACACAGAAGAAAATGTAGAGATCATACCCGTAGCCAAACCAGCGATGATGTTTGTCCCTGCTCCTGTGCTTGATTGTTGTACGATTTTTAAGATTGGCTTAGAACCTAATCCTGTATAATACTCTGTAAAAGCTGAAATTCCAGCACCTACAACAAGTCCTACTAAACAGGCATAGAATACTCTCATTGAAGAAATGTCCTGAAGACCTTCTCCGAAAAAGTTCATTTGCATTGTTTCTGGTAACATCCAAGTCACTAATCCAAAACAGGCTCCAGCAACCATAATGATTGACGCCCAGTTTCCAATATTTAACGCTTTTTGTACATCAGCTTCTTTTGCATCATTCGATGATATTTTAACTAATAAGGTTCCTATAAGTGAAATGATAATTCCAACGCCAGCAATAGACATTGGTAATAGGATAGGTCCAATTCCGCCAAAAACATCATCGATAGAACCTCCCATGTCTTTAATTACATAATTCCCTAAAACCATAGCTGCTAACACCGTTGCAACATAAGATCCAAATAAATCGGCTCCCATTCCTGCAACATCTCCAACATTATCTCCAACATTATCAGCAATCGTGGCTGGGTTTCTTGGGTCATCTTCAGGGATATCAGCTTGAACTTTCCCAGCTAAATCAGCACCTACATCGGCCGCTTTAGTATAAATACCTCCACCAACTCTTGCAAATAAGGCAATAGACTCAGCTCCTAATGAGAAGCCAGCTAGGGCTTCCAAAACCACAGTCATCTGATCTGTATCTGTCCATTTACCGCCCATGAAATAGTGATAGAAAACAATAAAAAACAAGGTTAGACCTAATACTGCTAAACCAGCAACTCCTAACCCCATAACTGTACCACCACCAAATGATACTTTTAAAGCATTTGGTAAGCTTGTTTTGGCAGCTTGTGTCGTTCTAACATTTGTTTTGGTTGCTATTTTCATACCCATGTTCCCTGCAAATGCAGAAAATATAGCTCCAATGACGAATGCTGCTACTATTAAGTAAGTTGTTTGCATATAAAACGCAATACCAGCTAAAACAAGACTAGCTCCAATTACAAAATAGGTAAGTAATCTATATTCCGCATTTAGAAATGCCAAAGCACCTTCGTAGATGTGATCTGAAATTTCTTTCATTTTACCGTCCCCTGCATCTTGTTTCATTACCCAAGATTTTTTGATTAACATGTATGCTAATCCTAATATTGCCATTGCAACTGGCATCCAAATCATCATTGATTCCATAGTATAATTTTGTTTATTTTAACGGGCGTAAATGTAGTAAAATGATAAGAAACTAAAAAACCTAATTTGAGATAATTACGACACAGCGTTATTTGACGTATAAATAAGAAGCTTTACAGAAGTGTATTTTAATATATAATTACTAGAAACCTGGAGACATTCCAACTCTCACCCCAAAGTTTGGAGCATAGTTGTTTGGATTTGTAAAGTTCGATCGCCAGATACAGTCTACACGAAAAATTCTCAGGTTTCCGAAGCCGATATTTTCTACACCAAATCCATATTCGTAATAAAGCTCTGTAGGTGCATTATAAACTATTGTAGATCGATTGATCGCAGAATTAGAATCGGACACATTACCAACAACGCCTCTAAATGTCATCAAACTTCGGAGTTTTAACTTATTTATGAGTGGAACTCTATTTAAAATAAAACCATTGAAGTGATGTTCGAAATGTCCTACAAGAAATTGATCCACCACAAAATCATAATAATTTAAAAGTGAAAATGTATTGGCAACTAGGGAATATGTTTGGTTAGCAGGAACAGGGCTAAGTACTGATAATTGCGCATCACCAAATATTTTTCCGGCTTCAAAAGTAGTGTCTAATATTCCGAATTTCCCGAGTTTTAGTGGCTGATTGTAGGAGAAAAAAAGTTTTGAATAATTAGTATCTCCAGCTCCCAACTCCAGCCCTTTTTGATAACTCAATAAAAATGAAGGATAAATATTGGTTCCGAATTTCCTTTCAACTCCATAACCAAATAAGTTTCTGTTTGGGGTATATAAAAAATATAATTCAGCACTATTATCAACTAGCTCAGATTTTATTCCTTCTTGACTATTGTCAAAGTAGTCTATTGAAAAAATCTCTGGAGCTGCGGACACTATGTGACTGTTTGAGTAGTTGAGTCCTGCCAAAAAATTTGTCTTAAGCTCAACACTTACGTTTGCAGAAACTTTTTTGACACGTGATAAGAAATAGTTCTCTCCCCTACTAAAAAGAGAGGTAGTTCCAAATCCGCTTTGGGTATTGCCAAGGCTTGTAAGTATCCGACTACCGAGCTGCTCAGTATCATTTAAGTAGCCAAGCCCCACGGTAACTCTAGGTGTATAATTTAGTAAGTACTTTGCGTCAAGTAAATACTTAAATTGTTCATCTCTAAACCCGTAAGCTAATTTACCTTTAACCCTAAACCTGTCATTTAAGTTTTTAAACGTCCTAAATCCGGCAGAAACCTTAAACCCTTCAACGTCATTAATAGCAAGAGCACTCCAAACGGACCCAAACTCAATGGAGTTAGACAACCTAATGTATCCACTAGAAAGAGTTCTCAAAAGACCTGTTATACTTCTTATTTTTTTATTCCCATTAAGGTTTTCAAGTACCGATTCTGTATCGCTATTATCAATAGAGCTTGGTATATTTTTTTGCCAGTATTCATTGTTTTTTTCAAATTGATTTGGCTTAAACTTAACCACTTTATCGTTATAAAAATTAGCAGATCTTGTGTTTTTAAAATCGTAGTTCTCAAAGGTCTCTGTACGTTTTACATAAAGCCCTTTTTCTTTTTCATCTTTAGTCAAGAGTGTGAAATCAGCCTCGTAAACGTTTTTTTCAGGCAGAAAGACACTGTCATTTTTAACAGAGAAAGACTTTTCAAAATATAAATTACGAACAAGGTTTAAATTGATCTTTGGGTTAACATGCATACTTATAGCATTAACTGCAAAAATACTGTCAGTGACAATGAAGTTCCCTTCAAACACTAAATCCCCTTCTCTTTTTGGGAAAAAATATATTCTGTATTTAGTTTTAGAATTGGCATCAGAAACAATACTGTCTTGCAGCACATAATCATAAGAGCCAAAGCCTTCAGTAGACAGAGGACTCACGAATGTTTTATTTAACAGCTCTATATTGTTGTCATATATGTTAACCTCTTTAAACACGTTACTAATACGGTCAAAAACAAAGCCGTCTTGCTGGATTCCTGTCTCTTTTTCTGCTTCAGTGACTTCAAGTGTTTTTGATAAGCGATTATCTCCATAAATTGTTTTTATAATCTCACTTAAGAATATTGGAATATAAAATCGTTTATTTCTCTTGTCTTGTTTTATGATAGAAACTACAGAGTCATAGTCTTTTTTTAAAATCCGTTTCAAAAACTTTTGATCTATGTTATTAAGTCCTACCTCTGTGGATGCATATTTCTTGTAAGCATATGCATCTACAAGATTTAGCCCGTTTCTTTTTTTATGGGCCCAAATGCCTTTTAGTATTTTGAAAGCAGGGTTGTCTTTCTTTTTGAGTCTTTTTTTTGGGCGATCCACAATTAAGACCTCTTCCAGCTCGAAGCCTGTTTTTAAAAAAACATCTAGCTTTAAAGTTTTATTATTTTGAAGTTTAATTTCATTCGTTTCAAATCCCACATAAGACACCACTATGAAAGAGTAATTATTTTCTGACTCTAACACAAAATGGCCGTCTATATCAGAAATAACGCCTTCTGAAGAATCCTTAAACAGTACATTAGCAAAGGCAACAGGCTCATTTTGTTGATCGTAAACAACTCCACTAACATAAGTCTGGGCAGATATATATGTTGAAATAAACAACATTAAATAAATCAAGTTATTTCTCATAAGCTTGGTCTTCATCAAAAATTGGTCCAATGAAGAAATTTCGTGTATAAATAAATTATTTATACATTACTTTTTTAACAGCCTTAACGACATCGTCGCTGTTAGGCAACCACTCTTTTAAAAGAACTGGTGAGTAAGGTGCAGGAGTATCTGCAGTATTAATTTTAATAATTGGTGCATCAAGATGATCAAATGCTTTTTCTTGAACTTGATACGTTATCTCTGTGGATACATTCCCAAATGGCCAAGCTTCTTCAAGGATAACCAAACGATTTGTTTTTTTAACTGATTCTAAAATTGTATTAATATCTAATGGGCGTACAGTCCTTAGATCGATAACTTCACATGAAACTCCTTCTTTTTCTAAGGCATCTGCAGCAATATATGCTTCTTTAATAATTTTCCCAAATGACACAACAGTCACATCAGAACCTACTCTTTTAATATCAGCAACTCCAATTGGCAAAACATATTCTCCTTCTGGAACCTCTCCTTTGTCCCCATACATCTGCTCACTTTCCATGAAAATTACAGGATCATCATCTCTAATAGCCGCCTTTAGTAGACCTTTAGCGTCATACGGATTTGAAGGAATAACGACTTTAAGTCCAGGACAATTTGCAAACCAGTTTTCAAAAGCCTGAGAGTGTGTTGCTCCTAACTGACCCGCAGATCCAGTAGGTCCTCTAAAAACAATAGGACACTTAAACTGACCTCCAGACATTTGTCTTATTTTGGCAGCATTATTTATAATTTGATCAATTCCTACCAATGAAAAGTTAAATGTCATAAACTCAACAATAGGACGGTTACCTGTCATGGTTGATCCAACAGCAATTCCCGAGAAACCTAACTCCGCAATTGGTGTGTCGATAACTCTTTTAGCGCCAAATTCGTCTAGCATTCCTTTTGAGGCTTTGTAAGCACCGTTATACTCGGCAACTTCCTCACCCATTAAATAAATGCTCTCATCGCGACGCATTTCTTCACTCATCGCTTCACATATTGCCTCTCTAAATTGAATTGTTTTCATTAGTTGAATTTTATGAGGTACAAAAATAAGAATAATACTCAATTATAATTAAAACAATTCATTAAAATTTCCTATGCATGCATAGGAAATTTAAAGTTTTTTAATTACTTTTGAACTCAAATCTAATTAGAACAAAAACTTAGAAAATGAAAATATTAGTCTGTATTAGTCATGTTCCTGACACGACTTCTAAAATTAATTTTATTGAAGATGACTCCAAGTTTGACTCAAACGGAGTTCAATTTGTTATAAATCCAAATGATGAATTTGGATTGACTCGTGCAATGTGGTTTAAAGAAAAACAAAATGCTACTATAGATGTTGTTAGTGTTGGAGGTCCAGAAACAGAGCCTACTCTCAGAAAAGCGCTTGCTATAGGGGCAGACGCCGCAATTCGAGTAAATGCAAGTACTCCTGACGGTTATTCTGTTGCCACTCATTTAACTGAAGTGGCTAGAAAAGGAAACTATGATTTAATTATAGCTGGTCGTGAATCTATTGACTATAATGGAGGAATGGTGCCTGGAATGTTAGCAGCCATGTTAGATGCTAATTTTGTAACCAACTGTATTAGTTTAGAAGTAGAGGGAACAACAGCAATAGCTATTCGTGAAATTGACGGAGGAAAGGAAATACTATCCACTGTTTTACCGCTTGTAATTGGCGGACAAAAAGGACTTGTTGAAGAAAGTGATCTTAGAATCCCTAACATGAGAGGAATTATGATGGCGCGAAAAAAACCACTTACGGTTGTTGCGCCTGAATCTGACAACTCAGCAACTAACTCAGTCTCTTTTGAAAAACCAGCAGCACGAGGGGCTGTTAAATTAGTAGAAGCTGACAATATTGATGAGCTCATCAATCTCCTTCACAACGAAGCAAAAGTTATTTAATTAATTTAAAAAAAAAGAAAAATGTCCGTTTTAGTATATACAGAATCTGATCAAGGAAATTTTAAAAAAGCTGCTTTAGAAGCGGCCTCTTACGGAAAAGCCATAGCAGATGCTATGGGTACTACACTAACCGCACTAACATTTAAGGCCAATGACGTGTCAAAGTTAGGCGATTATGGTGTAGATAAAGTATTAAATATAGACTCCGTCAACGACTTTAACGCTAAAATATATGCAGATGCTATAAAGAAAGCAGCAGAAAACGAAAGCGCAACGGTAGTTGTATTAAGTGCAAGTGCTGACAGCAAGTACATAGCACCGCTACTAGCTGTAGGTCTTAACGCAGGATATGTGCCAAATGTAGTAGCGACCCCGTCAAATCTAAATCCATTTACAGTAAAGCGAACCGCATTTACTAACAAAGCATTTTGTAATACTGAAATATCTACCCCAATTAAAATAGTAGGGGTGTCTAACAATTCATTTGGTATAGTAGAAAAAGATGCTGCTGCACAAATAGAAGCATTTGCTCCTGACTTGACAACATCATCAACAAGCGTAACTTCCATAGATAAAGCAAATGACAAAGTGACTATTGCGGATGCTGAAGTGGTCGTATCAGCAGGTCGTGGATTAAAAGGTCCAGAAAACTGGGCAATGATAGAAGAACTAGCGGATATTCTTGGAGCTGCAACTGCTTGCTCAAAACCTGTTTCTGATTTGGGCTGGAGACCTCATAGCGAACATGTAGGTCAAACAGGAAAGCCTGTGGCTACAAACTTATATATAGCAATTGGAATTTCTGGAGCTATTCAGCATTTAGCTGGAATCAATGCCTCCAAAGTAAAGGTGGTCATTAATACCGATCCAGATGCACCGTTTTTTAAAGCTGCTGATTACGGCATCGTCGGTGACGCCTTTGAAGTCGTTCCCAAATTGATAGAAAAATTAAAAGTTTTCAAAGCTCAAAACGCATAAATTCTTAAGAATATAGCACTTTTATAAGCTTCGTTTATTTATTACAATAATCAAAAACTTATTTGTCAAGGGTTTGGTACTTTACTAATTTAAACTGTTCTTTGTGTTATAACTTATGAGTTTAGTTCGTCTTAACATAAAAGGTATTTCATACAGCCAGACTCAAAGCGGTGCTTACGCTTTGATTTTGAGTGAGGTTGATGGACAACGAAAGCTACCAATTGTTATTGGAGCTTTTGAAGCTCAATCAATTGCAATCGCTTTAGAAAAAGAGATTGAACCACCAAGACCTCTTACACACGACTTATTTAAAAACTTTTCAGATCGTTTTGACATTGTAGTAAAACAAGTTATTATTCACAAGCTTGTTGATGGCGTATTCTATGCATCTCTCATTTGCGAACGTGACAAGACTGAAGAAGTTATTGATGCGAGAACTAGCGACGCAATTGCATTGGCGCTGCGTTTTTCTGCTCCCATATTTACCTATCAAAACATTTTAGAAAAAGCAGGGATTATTTTAAAAAATGACCCTAAAAAAGAACACACTGAAGACACATCAGAAGAAGTGATACTTTTTGAAAATTTAGACTTTGAAACGGAGGAAACAGACACAAATAAAAGCAGTTACCATAACAAATCTATTGACCAATTACACGAAATACTAACTAAAGCAGTTGCTGATGAAGATTATGAAACAGCTGCTAAGGTACGAGACGAGATCTCAAAAAGATAATCTATTACAATATGAAAAAACTAATTTTTATTTTATTTGTATTGTTTACAAATACTCAACAACTTTTAGCTCAAAATACTGGTTCTGAAATCATAGCAAGTCAAGGCTTTACTCTAAACAGCTTGCTTAGGGGGCTTTTAGGGATGTTTGTATTGATCTTAATTTCTTATCTATTGAGTGCCAATAAAAAAGCCATTAACTGGAGAACTGTTGTCTTTGGGCTTGGTGCGCAGATTATTTTAGCTGTTGGTGTATTAAAAGTTACTTTTATTCAAGATTTTTTTGAATGGGTAGGAAGTTTATTTATTGCTGTATTAGACTTCACACTTCAAGGTACTAAGTTTTTATTCGCTTCATTTTCAACTGGAGAGATTGAGGCTCCATTGGTAACATTCGCCATTTCAATACTACCAACAGTTATATTCTTTTCTGCGCTAACTTCTGTTTTGTTTTATTTAGGTATCATACAACGCGTGGTTAAAGGGTTGGCCTGGTTATTAAGTAAGCTGCTACAAGTTTCCGGAGCAGAAAGCCTAAGTGTTGCGGGAAATATATTTTTGGGACAAACGGAATCGCCCTTAATGATCAAGGCTTATTTAGAAAAAATGAACCGTTCGGAGATCTTACTAGTCATGATTGGAGGAATGGCCACCGTTGCAGGAGGCGTTTTGGCAGCTTACATAGGATTCCTTGGAGGTGACGATGAAGTCTTGCGCTTATTTTATGCAAAACACTTATTAACGGCCTCAGTAATGGCTGCACCCGGCGCTATAGTAATTTCAAAAATGCTATACCCACAGGTAGAAGCTATAGATAATGAAATTGTTGTTTCACAAGAAAAAATTGGATCCAACATTCTTGAATCTATTGCAAACGGAACAACCGAAGGGCTAAAATTAGCACTAAATATTGGCGCTATGCTTCTAGTCTTTTTAGCCTTTATTGCTATGATAAATGGCATCCTGGCATGGGTGGGTGATTGGACTACACTAAACGACTGGGTCGCTTCTAATACTTCTTACAAAAACTTTTCACTTGAGTTTATTTTAGGGTATGCTTTTGCACCATTAATGTGGCTCATTGGAATTGCTAAAGAGGACGTTGCACTAATGGGGCAACTGTTAGGGATTAAACTAGCAGCCAGTGAATTTGTTGGGTACATACAGTTAGCAGAATTAAAAAACCCACTAAACCTACTACATTTAAAATACGAAAAATCCATAATAATGGCGACTTATATGCTTTGTGGATTTGCTAATTTTGCTTCTATCGGAATTCAAATAGGTGGTATTGGATCATTGGCCCCGGGTCAACGAAAAACACTTTCCGAATTTGGAATTAAGGCTCTTATTGGAGGTACTATCGCCTCTCTTTTATCTGCCACAATTGCTGGAGCAATTATTGGGTAAATAGTTAATAACTTTTCAAATTATTACAAGCTTCAATTTCTTTAATATTGAAGCTTTTTTTATTTTTAACTTTATAAAATTAATTGGAATGAAGCAGTATTTAGACCTAGTGTCACATGTGTTAGAAAATGGAAATGAAAAAGGAGACCGTACCGGTACAGGGACTAAAAGTGTGTTTGGATACCAAATGCGATTTGACCTTAGTCAAGGCTTTCCAATGGTAACCACCAAAAAACTTCATCTTAAATCTATTATTTACGAATTACTTTGGTTCCTAAAAGGCGATACAAACATTGACTACCTAACTGAAAATGGAGTGAAAATATGGAACGCTTGGGCAGATGAAAATGGGGACTTAGGCCCTGTTTATGGGCATCAGTGGCGTAATTGGAACAGTGATGAAATTGATCAAATCGCAGAAGTTATTGAAACCTTAAAAACAAACCCTAATAGCCGCCGCATGTTGGTTTCTGCATGGAACCCATCAGTACTTCCGGATACTTCAAAGTCATTTAGCGATAATGTAGCCAACAACAAAGCTGCGCTGCCCCCTTGCCATGCTTTTTTTCAGTTTTATGTAAATGACGGGAAATTATCTTGTCAACTTTACCAACGAAGCGCAGATATATTTTTAGGAGTGCCCTTTAATATTGCCTCTTATGCCTTATTTACTATGATGGTCGCTCAAGTTTGTGGGTATGAAGCTGGTGAATTTATACATACTTTTGGTGATGCACATATTTATAGCAACCATATAGAGCAAGTAAAAACACAGCTATCAAGGGATCTTCGTCCGCTTCCCAAAATGACGCTAAACCCTCAAATAAAAGATATATTTGACTTTACATTTGATGACTTTACGTTAGAAGGTTACGACCCACACCCGCATATCAAAGGAGCAGTGGCTGTATAATTTAATAGAAACACTTACTTTTGCCTTTGCTTAACACACTATCTATTGAAAACAACAAATCAAATATCTAAATTAACACTTATTGTAGCCGTCTCAGAAAACAATGTGATTGGTAAAGACAATGATTTAATTTGGCGCTTACGAAACGACCTCCAACGATTTAAGGCCCTTACGTCTGGGCATTGTATAATTATGGGGCGTAAAACATTTGAAAGCTTTCCAAAGCCTTTGCCAAACAGGACCCACATTGTGATCACTAGACAACAAAACTACACAGTAACTGAGGGAGTTAAGGTTGTAAATTCGTTAGAATCAGCTATTGAAGCAGCGAAACTTGACTCTAGCCCCTACATTATTGGAGGGGGAGAAATCTATAAACAAGCCTTGGGTTTTGTTGATCTTATAGAACTCACAAAAGTACATCACTCATTTGAAGGAGATACATTTTTTCCTGAAATAGATATCAAAAAATGGGAGGAAATTAATTGTGTTTACAACGAGAAAGATGACCAACACAACTATCCTTTTTCTTTCTTAACTTATAAAAGACGCTAGCTAGCTCTGTTTAGACACTACTAAAACCAATACACATGAAAGCATATATTTTTCCAGGTCAAGGTGCACAATTTTCGGGGATGGGCCTGCCTCTTTATGAGGGTACATCGATTGCAAAATCTCTTTTTGAACAAGCTAATGACATTTTAGGATTTAACATTACAAAAATAATGTTTGAAGGAAGTGTTGACGATTTGAAAGAGACTAAAGTGACTCAACCTGCAATCTTTTTACATTCTGTAATTTTAGCAAAGAGTCTGGGAAAACACTTTCAGCCAGACATGGTTGCAGGACATTCCCTTGGTGAATTTTCAGCCTTAGTTGCCAATGGCACACTCCGTTTTGAAGACGGTCTAAAACTAGTCTCACAACGAGCGCAGGCAATGCAAAAAGCATGTGATTCTACTAAAGGGACTATGGCGGCTGTGTTGGGTTTAGAAAATGAAATAATAGAGGAAACATGTAAATCTATCGAGGGCATCGTAGTCGCTGCCAACTATAATTGCCCAGGTCAATTGGTGATCTCAGGAGCAGTAGACGCTATTCATAAAGCCTGTGATCAACTAAAAGAAAAAGGAGCACGTAGGGCTCTTGTACTCCCTGTGGGTGGGGCTTTTCATTCTCCGTTAATGGCACCGGCAAAAGAACAACTAGCAGCAGCCATAGAAAACACGCAATTCCGCACCCCTAGTTGCCCTATATATCAGAACGTAACTGCAATGCCTGTCCTGAAGGAATCAGAGATTAAAATGAATTTAATTTCTCAACTAACTGCACCTGTAAAATGGACGCAATCGGTTCAGCAAATGATTAAGGACGGCGGTAACGAATTTATTGAAGTAGGTCCTGGCAATGTTCTTCAGGGACTTGTTAGGAAAATAAATAGAGAGATGGATACTAAAGCCGCAACAATTGAAAATTAAAATCAATGAATAAAAGAACCTTATTAATACTTATCCTTGTTATTTTCAATATTAGTTTAGATCAGTTTTCTAAAATTAAGGTACGCGAAAAAATAGTTCCTGGATCGAGAACAGAACTTATTGGAAAGCAACTTCAATTAATGAATGTTGAAAACTCCGGCGCTTTCTTAAGCATGGGGAGTGATTCAAACCCGACTGTTAAACTTGTTTTTCTACTTATTATTCCGGTGATTGTTTTAGGTGTTGTGATGTATCATGTGATCACAAATAAGACGCTTGACAAGAAATCAATTATAGGATTTAGTTGTATTGCTGGTGGAGGAATCGCTAACGTTTATGACCGTTTTATGTACGGATCTGTAACTGACTTCCTTTTCATGGATTTTGGTGGCGTATTCAAAACGGGCGTTTTTAATAGCGCGGACTTATCTGTGACAACAGGGATGGTTTTGTTACTGATGTCAACATTCATGAATCGTTCTTCAAAAAATACTGAAACGAGTTAAACAAGCTTTATTTGCTTAAAAAAGCAATCACTGTGGAAGTAATAAAATCAATCTGATCGTCTTCTAACTCCGTATGCATTGGCATTGAAATTACTTCATTAATTAGAGTGTTTGTCACCTTAAAATCTGCATCATTATAACGATCATCTACATATGCTTTTTGTTTGTGTAATGGGATGGGGTAGTAAACGCCACATGGAATGTCTTTTTCTTGTAAATGTGCTACTAAGGCATCTCTATCCGCGCCCTGAATCTTTAATGTGTATTGATGAAACACATGACAGTCGCAGTTATCACACAGCGTTTCACAACCATTGCCAGCTTTTGGAGTGACAATATTGGCGTGATCTTTAAACGCAGCATTATATTTTCGAGCCGCTGATTGACGTGCTTTGTTGTACCCGTCAAGCTTAGGAAGCTTCGCGTCTAGTACGGCTGCTTGAATAGAATCTAACCTGGAATTAACACCAACAACATCGTGGTGATAGCGCTTATACATTCCATGATTTACAACCCCTCTTATCGTGTGTGCTAAGTCGTCGTCATTGGTAAAAATAGCCCCTCCATCTCCATAGCACCCTAAGTTTTTGGAAGGAAAAAAAGAGGTCGATGCCACATGGCCAATGGTTCCAGCTTTAGACTTTGTACCATCTTGGGACGTATAGTTAGCCCCTATCGCTTGAGCATTATCTTCAATTACAAATAAATCATGAGTCGCTGCAAGCTCCATAATAGCATCCATATTTGCACACTGCCCAAACAAATGTACGGGAACAATAGCCTTTGTTTTTGGAGTAATCGCTTTTTTAATAGCCTCAATATCTATATTGAATTTATCGGGATCAACATCAACTAGGACTGGAGTAAGTCCCAACAAAGCAATGACTTCAACGGTAGCTGCAAAAGTAAAATCTGCAGTAATAACTTCATCGCCTGGTTTTAATCCTAAACCCATCATCGCAATTTGTAACGCATCTGTACCGTTAGCACAAGGGATAACGTGTTTAACACCAAGATAGGCTTCCAAATTTGCTTGAAACTCCTTTACTTTAGGCCCGTTAATAAACGACGCATTATCAATAACTTCCTGAATAGAAGAATTGACAACTTCTTTTATAGATGCATATTGACCCTTGAGGTCAACCATTTGAATTTTTTTCATTTCTTTAAATTTCAATTTGAAGCAATAACAATTACGATGAACAAAAATACAAAATTACCAATGCTTAGTCATAAAATTAATATAAA
Source organism: uncultured Flavobacteriaceae bacterium (assembly GCA_905181825.1). Taxonomy (GTDB): domain Bacteria; phylum Bacteroidota; class Bacteroidia; order Flavobacteriales; family Flavobacteriaceae; genus Hel1-33-131. The sequence continues at coordinate 6,803 of CAJIZJ010000006.1, read as the reverse complement.
GAATGTATTTTTGCTTTAAATAAAACCTTTTGAGCCTTTTTTACAATATCATAATTGAACTCGTAACATTTTTTGTTTTCCTTTTCGGAGGTTTTCACAAAAAGGTACAGCTAGGTCAAAAAGGACGCAAAGAAAGTTTGCAAATATTACAACAAAACCTTAGCCCTAGTGATAAGGTTATTTGGCTACATTGTGCGTCTTTAGGGGAATACGAGCAGGGACTACCAGTATTTGAGGCCCTGAAAACACACTACCAAGACCACAAGTTTGTACTCAGCTTTTTCTCTCCATCGGGGTATGAGGTTAGAAAAATAAATCCCATTACAGACCTTGTTGTTTACCTGCCTTTGGATAAGAAAAGTACAGTTAACTCATTTCTAAACATTACAAATCCTAAATTAGTGGTGTTTGTTAAATATGATCTTTGGCCAAATTACTTGCAAGAGCTGAAACGACGACATATAACAACGGTATTAATCTCAGCGTTATTTAGACCGTCACAGCCTTACTTTAAGAGCTATGGGAATTGGTTTAAAAAACTACTTTTTACATTTGACCACATCTTTACGCAAGATTTAGAGTCTAAAAAACTACTAAACTCAATTGGGTACTCATCCACTAGCGTGTCGGGAGATACTAGATTTGATCGTGTTGGAAATCAATTGAAAACAGACAATAAGCTAGATTTCATTGCCAAATTTAAAGACACTAAAACCTGTATTGTGGCGGGAAGTACCTGGCCAGAAGATGACAGCTTACTTATAGACTATATTAACACTAGTAAAGAGAATACTAAATTTATTATTGCTCCCCACAACATTGATTCAAGTCAAATTAATTCAATGCTTAAAAAACTTCAGAAACCTACAGTTCTTTACTCTAACTATAAAAATGAAGCTCTAGAAAATAAGTCTGTGTTTATTATTGATACTATTGGCTTACTAACTAAGATATATAAGTATGCAGACATTGCATATATTGGAGGTGGCATGGGGTCGTCGGGGCTTCACAACACACTAGAGGCTGCTACTTTTGGAGTTCCCATTGTGATTGGTAAAAACTATCAAAAATTTCCTGAAGCTAAAGCGATGCTAACTAAAGGTGGATTATTTAGTATTGACAGTGGCGCAAGCCTTCAAGAAACACTAGATGCACTTGTTAAAAACCCAGAAAAAAGGAAGGCTTTAGGTCAAACAAACAAGGAGTATATTAAAAATAATAAAGGCGCTTCGGAACTTGTAATGGCAGAAATAACAAAGCTTTATTCGTAGTCGTTTATTGATATACTTTCACATAATCAATAACAAAATCTTCAGGAAAAATAGAGTCATCTACATATGACCCACCAAAATGCCCGCCAATAGCTAAATTAAGAATGATATAAAACGGCTTATTGAAGGGCCATGTTTTATCATTTTTAATTTCTGGAGAAAATGTATAAACCAAAACATCATCGATGTAGAACTGTATTTGATTCGCATCCCACTTAGTTTTATAAACATGAAACCCCTCTTCAATAGAGTCTATGTTCGTAATTTTAGTGTTGAATGACTGACCATAACTTTCGGGGGTGTGTAATGTCGTGTGAATTTGTCCGGGGGATTTTCCAACATACTCCATAATATCGATTTCACCACAAGCTGGCCATGTGTTGGTGTCTATATCGTGACCCAGCATCCATATAGCTGGCCATAAGCCCTTTCCTCTTGGAAGTTGCGCTTTGACTTCAATCGTTCCATATGTAAATTCAAACTTGTCTTTAGATGTAATCCTGCCAGAGTAGTAGGCATCCCCTTGTTTGGTTGCAGAAATTACGAGATGATTATTTACTGTTGTTACATTTTTTTTGGTGTATGATTGCCATTCATTATTACCCCAACCACATAGATTAGGACACCCATCACCAAGGTCGTAGGACCAGCTATTTAAGTCCAAGGAATCTTCATTAAATTCATCCGAAAATAGAAGTCTGGGGGCTGATGAAACAGTAGGCACCAAAAAGGGGGTCAATAGTAATAGTAGAAAAACTCGAACAATCATTTATAAGGTAATAGTGGATTGAAGGTTAGCATTAGAATCGCCTCCAACAAAAATTGAAAAATCTCCTGACTCTAGTATAAAATTTCCATTATTATCATAAAAGCCAAGTTCTTTTTCCGTAAGTGTGAATGAAATTTCCTGGCTTTCGTTTGGCACTAGGCTAACAAGCTCAAAACCTTTAAGCTCTCTAACTGGGCGTGTAACGCTTGCGAAATGATCTCTTATATAAAGTTGTACCACTTCTTTACCTGTTTGTTTTCCAGAATTTTTTAGTGTGACAGACACCTGTACTTCCTTTTCAGAAACGACCGATGTTTTTAGATTACTATATTCAAATGAGGTATAACTCAGCCCATATCCAAAAGGGTATAATGGTGAGTTTTCTTCGTCTTCGTAATGTGACCAAAACACACCAGGAGCACCTGTTGGACGGCCTGTGTTTTTATAGTTGTAATAAATAGGAACTTGGCCCACAGCTCTTGGAAAACTCATTGGTAGCTTTCCGCTTGGATTATAGTCTCCATAGAGAACTTGTGCAATAGCATTTCCACTTTGAGTTCCTAACTGCCAAGCCTCAACAATTGCCGGTAAATTTTCGTGATGCCAATTTAAGACCAGAGGCCTTCCGTTATTAAGAACTAGCACAATATTCTTGTTAACCTTATATACTGCTTCTAGCAGTTCTTGTTGGACGCCTGGCAATCCTAATTTAGTTCGACTTCGACCTTCACCGCTTTGATAACCAATTTCTCCCAATACCATGACAACAACATCAGCAGATTTTGCGGCCTCGATTGCTTGAGGGAATTCACTTTTATCGGAAGTATTGATTTGAACCTGAGCCGTAAACGCCGTGTAACCAATACTAACATCGGCTCCTTTGGCATAGGTTAATTTATTTTCTTTATAGGCTTGCATTCCCTCTAAAACAGAAACAGCAGAATGGTCTTTGGCTGCAATCCTCCAATTCCCCAAAGGGCTGTTTTTATCTGCTGCTAAAGCACCAATTAAAGCGATTTTTTGGCCTTGCTTTTTCAAGGGTAATAACTGATTGTCATTTTTCAAAAGTACAATTGATTTTTTTGCTAGATCTAAAGCAGCCTCATGAAAGGCTTGTTGGCCGATAACTTCTTTTTCACGTACCTCATCACAGTACTTGTAGGGATCTTCAAAAAGCCCTAACTCGAACTTAACTTTTAAAATTCGTTTGACAGCGTCGTCAATGAAAGACTCCTTCACTTTGCCTTCTCTAACTAAACCTGCTAATTCTTTCACGTATAAGTGTGATTCCATGTCCATGTCAGAACCAGCATTGGCCGCTATCATAGCCGCTTCCTTACCATCTTTAGCAAGACCATGAGACGTCATCTCATCAATAGAGCCCCAATCGGTAACTACAAAACCGTCAAAAGCCCATTTGCCTTTTAAAACGTCTCTTTGTAAATATTTATTTCCTGTAGCCGGAATTCCGTTCAGCACATTAAAGGCATTCATAAAGGTTCTCACCCCCGCATCAACAGTGGCCTGGAATGGGGGAAAGATCATGTTATTTAAAGTGGAAGTTCCAACATCGACCGTATTGTATTCTCGTCCGGATTCAGAGAATCCATAACCAGCAAAGTGCTTAGCACATGCAGCAATAGTAGTATGTTGTGATAAATCTGTACCTTGAAATCCAAGAACACGTGCTTTAGCAATTTTAGATCCTAAATAAGGGTCTTCACCAGCACCTTCCATCACGCGACCCCATCTTGCATCACGAGTGATGTCAACCATAGGAGCGAATGTCCAGTTAATTCCAGCAGCAGCAGCTTCTTCTGCCGCCACTTCAGATGATTTTCTAATGGCCTCTAAATCCCAGCTTGCAGACTCAGCTAAAGGAATTGGGCTTATGGTTTCATAGCCGTGAATCACATCAAACCCTATAATTAAGGGAATTCCTAAGCGCGATTCTTCAACTGCAATTTTTTGAACGCCTCTCACGTTCTCAACACCCCTTACATTTAGCATTGAGCCAACATACCCATTTCTAAGATGCTCATACTTTTCGGCTGCATCTCCTGAATCTGGAGCCGGGCCCGTAAGATCCCAGAAGCCTACATATTGGTTCATTTGACCAACTTTTTCTTCTAGAGTCATCCGATCTAATAACTCATTTACTTTTTTCTCAATCCCCTGAACCGACGTTAAAGAAGAACTAAGAGAAGGAGTTGAGTCAGATTTAATACAAGAAACTGCAGTAAATAAAACACTAAATAAAATAACTATTAGAAAGGGTTTTTTCATCTTATTGGTATACTCTTATATAATCTACCTCCATAGCATCGGAGGTGAAATTGGGGTCTATCGTACCGCCATTGGTCCCGCCCATTGCTACATTAAATATAAAGAAAAAGTTTGCATCAAAAGGCATAGTACTGTTTGTGTTCATTGCATAAAACTGATTCCCATCCAATAGTGTCTTTATACTACCTTCCGACCAAATTAAGGAATAGATATGAAATTCTGTAGGCGTGTTTAAATCTACAGGCAGTCCGTAACTTACAGGTGCATAATTTGTAGTGGAAGGGCTTTGCCAATGACAGGTAGACTGTACATAGGATTTATCTTCAAACTGTTCCATAATATCGATTTCTCCACAGCTTGGCCAACTAACAGAACTAATATTAGCCCCTAACATCCATAAGGCGGGCCATGTTCCTGCAATAGTTGGTAATTTTGCACGAATGTCTACACGACCATACTTAAAATCAAATTTATTTTTAGTTATGATTCGACCTGAAGTATACGAGCTATTAGATTCTTTTATGACTTTTATTTTTAGTATCCCGTTCTCTTTATACACATTATTAAGACTGTTTGTATAAGATTGAACTTCTTGGTTACCCCAGCCACCACCGCCAATTTCATAAGTCCATTTGTTGGTGTTAATTGTCCCATTGCCGTCAAATTCATCTGACCACACTAAGGTGTCGTTATTCCCAGTACCTCCGTTGTTATCTTCATCTACAAAAATTGTAATATTTTGAATTTTTGAGATGCTATTTTCTGAGGTTGAATACGCATAAATAGTAATGGGAAACTGATTAAGTCCTTGGGAATTTACGGAGTATGTAAAGTTACCACTTGGACTATCAACCTCATCCGCAGTCCCAACCTTAAAACCGTATCTAACGGCATTAGTAGCAGTAGCTGAAAGGTTTAAAACCCCCGAGCCGTCTCCGTTAGGGTTGTTTGCGTCTTGGCCTTGTATGTCAAGGGATACGACAAGATTAGTTGGTATTACGGTATTGTTATTATTATTATTAGGGTTATTTATATCCTCACTATCACTTGAAGAGCAGCCATAGGCCGTCAAGAGCACCAATACAGAAAGATTAAAAATAAATGTTATTTTTTTCATTATCACAAATTTAAAATTAATAAAAAAAAGAGGCAAAAAATTTGCCTCTTTTTTTATGAAAGTAAGAACAAATTACTATTCAGCGACTAAAATCATCCACCATGTGAACTCTCCAGCACCATCTACAGTTCTAATATATAATTCATTTTCATTATAGTCCCACAACTCATATGTATGACTACCTCCAGTATAATAGGTGAAAAATGCGTTATTGGTTAATTTTATAGAGATCTGTCCTGGATTAATAATATTCCAGTTTTCAGTATAATCTGCATATTCATAATTTAGTACATCAGCACCATCTTCGCCGCCAGTACCATTGTTCCCTAGTTCTGCATATACTTGAGCCGAACGGCCAAAAATAGTTCCGTTAGTCATATGGTTAAGAGTTCCATCAGAATTGAAAGTCCAGCGATCGTCGTAGGTTCCTGTACCAACTTTATCTTCAGGGCCTGCTCCGTACCACTCACATGGTATAAGACCACCTACTGGACCTAATCCAAAATGCTGCCCTACTTCAGACTTAACTCTCCATGTTTTTGAGCTACCGCCCGTAAGCGCTTGAACTAAATCAGCTGGAGGGGTGTAGGTTGCTAAAACTTCAATAGTAAAAGTCGTTGAAGAAGGACTGCCTGCAGTTCCGTAAGCAACAACTGTTACATCATAGCTATTTACTCCTACAGCATAAAAAGACTTTTCAAGAACTCCTGAGGCCACCATTTCTTCTGCGCCATTAAATATATATTTATAAGTAATAGCCCCTTCTGCAGATGCATTGAAGTTTACAACTCCACTACCATCTCCGTTAGGGTTTTCGGCATCTAATCCAACCACATCAACCGTAACTGCTAAGTTAGTAGGTGTTGTAATATCGCCAAATTCATAAGTATCTTCCTCACAGGCCGTAAAAAGCGCTAAGGTTAGACATAAACTGAATAAATGTTTTAAATTTTTCATATTTTTTATTTTAAAATTGTCTTGTTTTTGAGCGATTAAACTTAATCAAGGGTTAATGAAACATTATCTAAATTAACTACTCCAGCTACAGCGTTCAAGTCAAAAATCACTCTTGCTTGTGGATCTCCAAATCCAATAGTCTCAAACGTGTAACTATAAGTTGTTCTTGTTGTAGTAATGTCTACTGTCTCTGCCACATTAGTCCAAGGATTAGCACTTAGTCCTATTCCTGCTATTATGGATCTGTTAGCATCAGACCAAGCGTCAAATGTTAGTGTGTACGTTTCTCCACTGATAAGCTCAACAAATTGACTTGTATTCACAAGGTATGGCTGTGTTGAGTCAGGATTGGTAACATTAACAGAGTAATAAGTGTTCCCTGCAGTATCTGTAGTTACCGGCG
>CAJIZJ010000005.1 GCA_905181825.1 uncultured Flavobacteriaceae bacterium | reverse complement strand
GGCATTACTTTTCCGTCAATGTATTTTCCAATTCTAGGGCCTACCATATAAGCAGCAACTAAAGCAGCAAAACCACCTACAGCATGAACAATTGAAGAACCAGCAAAGTCAATGAAGTCGAGCTCAGTTAGCCAGCCTGAACCTTGCCATTGCCATCCACCAGCAATAGGGTAGATAATAGCAGTAATTACAATTGAAAAGATAATGTAGGTTGAGTACTTTGTTCTTCCAGCAATTGCTCCAGAAACAATCGTTGCTGCAGTGGCGGCAAACATTGTTTGGAAGAATAAATCAGCACCTTCTCCTTGCATGATGCCACTCCAGAAAAACCATCCGTTAGTGGTGTCACCATACATTAAAGAGTATCCTACAAACCAGTAGGTAAGAGACCCTACAGCAATATCAAGCAAGTTTTTCATTGCGATATTCACTGCATTTTTTGAACGTGTCATTCCTGATTCTACTAAAGTAAAACCAGCTTGCATAAAGAATACTAAGATACCAGCAATTAGCATCCACAACATTCCCATGTCTTCTTTGATCGCTCCAGCAAGACTTTCAACTGTAGCAGCATCCTGAATTATTAGAGGTAAAGTGTTTATAAAATTTGACATAAATTATATATTTAGTTGGTTAGTATTGGTGTGAGTACTAGAAAGAGTAAACTGCAGCAATTGTTAGCGCTGTGGCATTTTTCTCAGTGCCTGGTCCGAATCCCTCAATTTTGTAATCGTCAGAACTGTCATAACGTAATTCTGTTATAAGCTTTAGGTTGTCGTCTAACTGCGTACTTGCTGCAAGTGTTAAAGCTAAAACATCCTCGCTGTCATCTGCGGAAGTATATGAGAAAAACTCTGGGCGTAACCCTAAAGCAAACGTTTCAGAGAAAGTGTTTTCTATGTATAAAGCGGCTCCTTGGTACCCTGCTTCTTCATCGTCTGAGTATGAGTATGCAGCATTAATTCCTAGGTAAAGTGATTCTGATAAGTCAAAACCTCCTGTGTAATCTAAGAACAACACATCTGTTGCGGATGTTTCTGAATAAGCTCCGTAGATGAAGTTTAAGTACTGTCCTTTGTAGCCTACTTGAGCACCATATTGAGTCGCACCGCTTTCGCTAGCATCATCACTAGTAATTGCATGTGCGTTAGTTACGGCCAATAAGAAAGATAAATCTTCAGAAGCGGCGTAGTCTAATTTAACTCCTGTGTGAGAAAATGGACCCGCATTAAATAAGTAAGATACAGAATAGTTAAAGTTAGCCGCAGGAGAAATAACCTCATACCCAAGAAACGTATTGAACTGTCCAGCTGTAACAGTTAATTTTTCAGTTAGGTTGTAGTAAGCATAAAGTTGGTTAATCGCACCTGCCATGTTGGCGTCGTCAGCTCTAGGTCCAAAAGCAATATCAGCAACCACTCCAGATTTAGCGCCATCGTAAGAAAACACCGTATTTGCCATTCCTAGTCCAAAGCCATTCGCTTTATCTGGATTTGCAATTAGCAATCCTGGTGTTCCTGTTCCATCTACCGTGTTTGTTGTGCCGTATACATCAACAGTTCCTGAGACAGATAATTTAGGAGCGTCGTCCTGTGCGTTTAATGTTAATGCTCCAATTAAAGCTACAGCACTTAAAATAATTTTTTTCATAATAATAAATTTAATAGTTAATATTTTTAGTTATCGGGGTCAAATCTATAATTATTATATAATAACCCCAAAAAAAATAGGGGTGCGGGTTGATTTTTACATTATTTTTATTTTATACCCCTTAAAATTTAGGGTATCTTGTTTTTTTATACAATTTTTTTAATATTTCAACAATTGATTTTTCAAAACAAAGTTTGTCTTGTGGTTTTTAAGCTATATGGCGCCTCCAATTTAAATAAATTGTTTTTTGATTGATTATTTGACAATCTATTCTCCTTTTAATTGCTCAAAACGCATTAATGACATTCGAAAATCGGAAATTCGAAAAAGTATCAGAGCTTTTTTATAAATCGACTTATTGACGTTATATTACATCTTCAATTATGGTTTAAAACCTCTAATAAATATAAGTATGTTAAAAAAGCAAGGTCTTTATTTACCCGAATTCGAACATGACAATTGTGGCGCGGGATTTATATGTAGTTTAACAGGTAAACGATCTAATGATATTATTCATAAGGCATTGGAGATTTTAGTTAAATTGGAGCATAGGGGCGCTGTAAGTTCAGACGGAGTCACCGGTGATGGCGCAGGAATTCTAATTGACATACCTCATAAGTTTTTTAAAATATTTTGCGAATTTGAATTACCTGAAGCTGGAGACTACGCTGTTAGTAATGTGTTTTTACCTAGAAAAGAAAACCAGAGGTCTTACTGTGTTGAGGTCTTTGAAACAGAAATAAAAAAACAAGGTTTACAAATTCTTGGTTGGAGAGACGTTCCTGTCAACAGTGAGGTTTTAGGACAAATAGCTAAAACAACAGAACCGTATGTTAAGCAGGTTTTTATTAGTAAATCAGACAGCAAACAATCAGAGTTTGATTTTAATATAAAATTATTTGCTGCTCGAAAAATAGCAGAGCATACTATTTATGGTTCAAAATTATCAGAGTCAAAATTCTTTTATCTTCCAAGTCTCTCTACTAAAATAATAATATTCAAGGGCTTACTAAAACCAGAACATATTAATGAGTACTATTTAGACCTTTTTAATTCTGCTTTAGATACAAGATTGGCTTTAGTGCATCAACGGTTTTCAACCAACACATTTCCAACCTGGGATTTAGCTCAGCCGTTTAGATACATTTGTCATAATGGTGAAATTAATACGTTGAGAGGCAATGTCTCTCGTATGTTTTCTAGGGAAGAAATCATAAAAAGTGAGGCTTTTGGAGAGGATATTAAAAAGATAATCCCCACCATAATTAAAGGGAAGTCTGATTCAGCAACTTTAGATATGGTTGTTGAGTTGTTATTAATGACGGGGCGATCGCTTCCAGAAGTAATGATGATGTTAGTGCCAGAAGCCTGGGAAAAGAACCCAGACATGTCGGACTCTAAAAAGGCATTCTATGAGTACAATTCTTGCCAAATGGAGCCTTGGGATGGACCTGCTTCAATTCCTTTTACAGACGGAAATTTTATTGGAGCCGTGCTTGACCGTAACGGTTTAAGACCTTCGCGTTATACAGTTACTAAAGATGGGAATGTTATAATGTCTTCTGAAACCGGGGTTGTAGATATTAAGCCAGAAGAGGTAGAGTTTCACGGACGTTTAGAGCCAGGAAAAATGTTTTTGGTTGACATGAATGAGGGACGCATCATAAATGACGAAGAAATAAAAGAAAAGATTGCCGCAAAAAAACCTTACAGAGAGTGGCTAGATGAAAACCTTGTACAGCTTAAAGATATTTCAGCAAAAAAAGGTCCAATTGAACACAGCGAGGTCGACCTAAAGAAAAGGGAAGTGGCTTTTGGATACACAAAAGAAGATTTAAATACAATCATTCGCCCAATGGCTCAGTTAGGTAAAGAGCCTATTGGCTCCATGGGAAGTGATACCCCAATCGCTGTTTTGTCTGAAAGGCCTCAATTAATTTACAACTATTTTAAACAAATATTTGCTCAAGTAACGAACCCTCCTTTAGATGGAATTAGAGAAGAGCTAATCACGGATATTAGCCTAACACTCGGTAGCGATACCAATATTTTTGATTGTAATTCGGAGGCGTGCAAAAAACTAAAAATTCAAAACCCTGTTATTTCAAAACATGATTTAGATAAAATCAGAAACTACGACACCAACCCTAACTTTAAAGTAGAGTCTATTTCTATGTTGTATAAAGTTAATCGTGGGTTAAATGAGTTGGAAATAGCGCTTGAGGCTTTAGTTTCTAAAGCGTCAAAAGCGATAGACGCAGGGGCAAATATTATTATTTTATCAGATCGATTTGTTGACGAAAATCACGCACCTATTCCTGCATTACTAGCGTGTTCGTATGTGAATCACGCACTTCATAAGCTAAATAAGCGCTCCCGAACAAGTTTGATAATTGAGTCTGCAGAGCCAAGGGAGGTTCATCATTTTGCTCTTTTATTTGGCTATGGGGCTAGCGCAGTAAATCCATACATTGTTAATGAAATTGTAGAAAATCAAATTAAAGAATCTGAGATTTCCGACTTAGATTACTTAACAGCTATCAAAAATTACAATAAAGCTGTTGGCAAAGGAATCTTGAAAGTGATGAACAAAATCGGAATCTCTACACTTAATTCGTACCGCGGATCTCAGTTATTTGAGTGTGTAGGAATTAACACAAATACGGTTGAAAAATACTTCCCAAATACACCAACACGAATTCAAGGAATTGGACTAAGAGAAATTGAAAAAGAAATATTAAAACGTCACAAAAAGGCGTTTAATCCTAATATAGAATCTGAAATTGAAATTGGAGGCGAGTACAGGTGGCGTCGTGGACAAGAAAAACATATGTTTAACCCGTTAACGGTGGCAAAACTTCAAGAGTCTGTACGCACCAATAAAGCATCAACTTTTAAAGAGTATTCAGATCTTGTTAATGATCAATCAACACGCTTAATGACAATCAGAGGGCTTTTTGAGTTTGATCAATTTGATCCCATTTCTATTGACGAGGTAGAACCTTGGACAGAAATCGTGAAACGCTTTAAAACAGGTGCGATGTCTTATGGGTCAATTAGTAAAGAAGCCCATGAAAACCTAGCCGTTGCCATGAATAGAATTGGTGGAAAAAGTAACTCTGGCGAAGGCGGAGAGGATGAAGAACGATTTTATAAAAACGCACAAGGAGACTGGAGAAATTCTGCCATAAAACAAGTTGCTTCTGGTAGATTTGGAGTGACCTCTAACTATCTTACAAGTGCCAATGAGATTCAAATTAAAATAGCCCAAGGCGCAAAGCCAGGCGAGGGTGGTCAATTACCAGGACCTAAGGTTAATGCGGAAATTGCAAAAACAAGAAACTCCACTCCTTATGTGGGATTAATTTCACCACCACCTCACCATGATATTTACTCAATCGAAGACCTTTCACAACTAATTTATGACGTCAAATCAGCCAATAGAGCTGCACGTATCAATGTGAAGCTGGTATCTGAAATTGGTGTAGGAACCGTAGCGGCCGGAGTTGCGAAGGCAAAAGCAGATGTTATTTTAATTTCTGGTTTTGACGGGGGTACAGGAGCTTCACCTTTAACCTCCTTAAAACACTGTGGACTTCCATGGGAATTAGGGGTTGCGGAAGCACAACAGACCCTTGTCATGAATAACTTAAGAAACAGAATTGTTTTAGAATGTGATGGTCAACTAAAAACTGGTCGTGATGTAGCGATTGCTTGTCTGTTAGGTGCGGAGGAATTTGGATTTGCAACAGCTCCCTTAGTAGCTTCTGGATGTATCATGATGCGAGTATGTCACCTAAACACATGTCCGGTTGGTATTGCAACTCAAAACCCAGAATTGCGTAAAAAATTCAAAGGCAAGCCAGAGCATGTGGTTAACTATATGTATTTTGTAGCGCAAGAATTACGTGAAATCATGGCACAATTAGGGTTTAAGACCGTGAATGAAATGGTTGGTCAGGTTCAGAAATTAAACAGGAATAAAGCGATTGAGCACTATAAAGCCTCTGGAATTGATTTGACACCAATTTTACACAAAGTAGAAGTGTTAGAAGATGTGAAGTTGTTTAATACAGAAACACAAGACCATAACTTAGATGTGCACTTAGATTTTAAGATAATTAAGCAGGCACACCAAGGAATTTTCAGAAGACAAAGAACTTATTTAAAGCTTCCAATAACCAATATTGATAGGGCAGTTGGAGCGGTATTAAGTAACGAAATATCTAAAATTTATGGAGCTGATGGCTTGCCAGAAGACACTATAAACATTGATTTCAACGGTTCTGCAGGACAAAGCTTTGGCGCGTTTACAACCAAAGGAGTGTCAATGACTGTTCATGGAAATACAAATGATTACTTAGGAAAAGGACTTTCAGGGGCCAAGCTCATAATTAAAGTTCCTGAAAGTTGTACAATCATTCCAGAAGACAATATAATCACAGGAAATGTAACGCTATACGGAGCCACTTCTGGTGAGGTATACATTAACGGAAAAGCTGGGGAACGTTTTTGTGTTCGTAACTCAGGAGCTAAAGCGGTCGTAGAAGGAATTGGTGACCATGGTTGTGAGTATATGACTGGCGGAGTTGCTGTAATACTTGGAAAAGTGGGTAGAAACTTTGGCGCCGGAATGAGCGGAGGCGTTGCTTATGTCTTAGACGAAGATCAGACCTTTACGAAAAACTGTAACGGAGACGACCTAAATATTGATCCAGTTAAACTAGAGGAAGATAAGACTCAATTACGATCATTAATTGAAAGTCATTTTGTAGCAACCTCAAGCCCGCTAGCAAAACGAATTTTAGAAAATTGGAGTGCAACGCTTCCTAAATTCAAAAAAGTACTGCCAGAAGAATACAGACAGGCCTTGTTAAGATTAGAAAAAGAACAACTAGAAACAGTTTAAAGATGGGAAAGACTACAGGATTTTTAGAATTTAAGCGTCAGGACGAAACGTATCAAACGCCAAAAGACAGGATAAAAAACTATGAGGAATTTACAATTCCTCTAAAAGAGTCTAAGTTAAAAGACCAAGGCGCACGTTGTATGGATTGCGGGATTCCGTTTTGCCACAGTGGATGTCCTCTAGGAAATTTAATACCAGATTTCAACGACAAGGTTTACCAAGGAAAATGGAAAGAAGCCGCTGAAATATTACACTCTACAAACAACTTCCCTGAGTTCACGGGTAGGTTGTGTCCCGCACCCTGTGAAGAGGCGTGTGTTTTAGGGATTAATGAAGACCCTGTTAGCATAGAGAATATTGAAAAAAATATTGTTGAAACTGCTTTTACTGAAGGCTGGATTATAGCAAAACCCCCAAAAGTAAGAACCGATAAAACAGTTGCCGTCATTGGATCAGGTCCGGCAGGATTAGCTGCCGCACAACAATTAAATAGAGCGGGACACACGGTCACTGTTTTTGAGCGTGACAAAAAAGTTGGAGGACTTTTGCGTTATGGCATTCCAGATTTTAAAATGGAGAAAAACGTAATTGACCGACGTGTAAACGTCTTGATAAAAGAAGGCATTGTTTTTAAAACAAATGTTCATGTTGGGAAAAACGTAGACGCAAATCAATTAAAGTCAGAGTTTGATGCTGTTGTGCTTTGTGGAGGCGCAACCGTTAGAAGAAATATCCCAATACCTGGTGCGGATCTCAAAGGGGTTCATCAGGCGATGGATTTCTTAAAACTTAATAACCAGTATGTTGACGGTTTAGTGGACTTTAACGACATCCTCTCAGCTAAAGATAAAAATGTGATTGTAATTGGAGGAGGTGATACCGGATCGGACTGTATAGGAACCTCTAATCGACATGGGGCTAACTCTGTAACAAACTTTGAAATTTTATCAAAACCGTCCGAGGGAAGGCCAGCAAATCAACCTTGGCCATATTGGCCAATGAAACTCAAAACAACCTCCTCTCATCAAGAAGGTGTTGAGCGATTTTTTAGTGTGTCTACTAAAGAATTTATAGGCGACGCAAAAGGGCAGTTAAAAGCCCTAAAAACAGTTGAAGTAGAATGGATATTTAAAAAAGGGGAGCGACCAGATCTAAAAGAAGTCCCAGGATCAGAAAAGACATGGGACTGTGATTTAGTATTGCTTGCCTTAGGTTTTACTGGAGCAGAAAAAACATTAGCAGACCAGTTTGGATTAGACATGGACTTCAGAACAAATATAAAAGCTACAACAAAAGATTATATCACCAATGTTCCGGGGATATTTGCAGCGGGTGATATACGTCGTGGACAATCATTGATTGTATGGGCTATATCAGAGGGCAGACAAGCCGCTCACCATGTTGATTCTTACTTAATGGGCAGCTCATCATTACCGTTAAAAGATGACAGTGATTTGCCAAGAGTTTAATATTATTTTTGTTGTCTGAACATCATACAATGATATCGATAAAGAGCTGTAAAACAATGATTTGTGTTAATCATTAAACGATTGAGTTTAGACCATTTACAGACATCATTAATATAGTAAGTACGTAAAAAGATAATTTCGATACTTTTAAGGGATAAAATCTAAAATGAAAGAACTAAATAAATACAGTAAAGCAGTAACCCAAGACCCGACGCAACCAGCGGCGCAAGCCATGCTTCACGCCATTGGATTAACAAAAGAGGACTTTAAAAAACCTCTGGTTGGGATCGCTAGTACAGGCTATGAGGGCAACCCGTGTAATATGCACTTAAATGCTCTTGCCAAATTAGTTAAAAAAGGGACCATTAATAAAGGAGTTATTGGTTTAATTTTTAATACAATTGGTGTAAGTGATGGTATCTCCATGGGAACTCCTGGAATGCGTTTTTCTCTTCCCTCTAGAGATGTTATTGCAGACTCAATGGAAACTGTAGTTCAGGCCATGAGCTATGATGGTATGATTACCGTTGTAGGTTGTGACAAAAACATGCCTGGCGCATTAATGGCAATGATACGCGTTAATAAACCTTCTATATTAGTTTATGGAGGCACTATTGATTCTGGGTGTCATAATGGAGAAAAACTAGATATTGTTTCTGCTTTTGAAGCTTGGGGAAGTAAAGTTGCCGGCAAAATGTCAGAGTCTGAATTTGAAACTATTGTAGAAAAAGCATGCCCTGGAGCAGGAGCTTGTGGCGGGATGTATACAGCTAATACTATGGCTTCAGCAATTGAAGCTTTAGGAATGACACTGCCTTTTAACTCTTCAAACCCAGCCACTGGAGAAGAAAAAAAGGAAGATGCCCTTAAGGCAGGCGAAGCCATGCGAGTATTGCTGGAAAAAGATATAAAGCCGTCGGATGTAATCACAAAAAAATCACTAGAAAATGCGATACGACTCGTGACAATCCTAGGAGGATCAACTAATGCAGTACTTCACTTTTTAGCTATAGCAAGAGCGGCTAATATATCATTTACTCTACAGGATTTTCAAAGAATTAGTGATAACACGCCCTTTTTAGCGGATTTAAAACCAAGCGGAAAGTATCTTATGGAAGATGTGCATCGCGTTGGAGGTATTCCTGCGGTGATGAAATACCTATTAAGTAAAGGACTGTTGCATGGTGATTGTCTAACTGTTACTGGAAAAACAATTGCAGAAAACCTAGCTGAGGTTGAAGACTTACAAGAAGGCCAAGATGTAATTATGCCAACAGAAACTCCTATTAAAGCTTCTGGTCACTTAAGAATGTTATACGGTAATTTAGCGCCAGACGGGAGTGTTGCTAAAATTACTGGAAAAGAAGGATTAAAGTACAAAGGAACAGCTAAAGTATTTGAAGGCGAATATGAAGCTAACGATGGAATTCGAGACGGAAAAGTAAGGAAAGGGGACGTTGTGGTGATTCGATACGAAGGACCTAAAGGAGGCCCAGGAATGCCAGAAATGTTAAAGCCCACCGCAGCCATAATGGGTGCTGGACTAGGCAAAGATGTTGCACTTATTACCGATGGTAGATTTTCAGGAGGTACTCATGGATTTGTGGTAGGTCATATTACTCCAGAAGCTCAAGAAGGAGGGGCAATTGCCTTGGTAAAAGATGGAGACACTATTACCATTGACGCTAATACAAATTCAATTATACTTGAGGTTTCTGAAGAAGAATTGGAATCACGAAAAGCAAAATGGATAGCACCCCCATTAAAGGTTACACGTGGGGTTCTTTATAAATACGCAAAAACAGTATCATCTGCATCTTTAGGATGTGTAACGGATGAATTTTAAACTTTAATTATGGAAACACTAACCGCTATTCAGAAGCAATACCTGGAGCAACCTAAGGAACGTATCTCAGGAAGTGAAGCGATCGTAAGATGTTTATTAGCTGAAGGAGTAGACATTTTATACGGCTACCCAGGTGGGGCAATTATGCCAGTTTACGATGAACTCTACAAATACGAAGACAAGATAAACCATGTCTTAACAAGACATGAGCAATGTGCAGCCCATGCTGCCCAAGGTTATGCGCGTATTTCTGGTAAAGTAGGGGTCGCTATGGCCACCTCTGGACCAGGCGCAACAAATTTAGTCACTGGGATTGCAGATGCGCAAATTGACTCAACCCCTATAGTTTGTATTACAGGCCAAGTACCCTCACACTTACTAGGGAGCGATGCCTTTCAAGAAACAGATATTGTTGGTATTTCAACACCAGTAACGAAGTGGAATCATCAAGTCACAAAAGCCTCTCAGATACCAGAAATTATTGCAAGAGCATTTTATATTGCAAAAAGTGGACGGCCAGGACCAGTTTTAATTGATATCACCAAAGATGCACAGTTTGAAGAATTTGATTTCCAGTACAAAAAATGTACAGGCGTTCGAAGTTACGTGCCAGTACCAAAAACTGATGACTCTTCTGTTACAGCTGCAGCGGAACTCATAAACAGCGCTAAAAAGCCCTTGATAATATGGGGTCAAGGAATCATACTTAGCAAGGCAGAATTAGAGCTAAAAGCATTAGTAGAAAAGGCAGGAATCCCTGCAGCATGGACCATAATGGGCGCTTCAGCGCTTCCAACCTCACACCCATTAAATATTGGAATGGTTGGAATGCATGGAAATTATGCTCCAAACGTTCTTACAAATGATTGCGATGTATTAATTGCAATTGGAATGCGTTTTGATGACCGTGTGACAGGAAAATTAGACGAGTATGCGACGCAAGCTAAAATCGTTCACTTTGAAATTGATCCTGCTGAAGTTGATAAAAACATCCAAACGGATGTTGCAGTTTTAGGGGATGCTAAACAGAGCTTATTACAATTACTGCCACAAATTAACACGAACTCTCATCCTGAATGGTTACAAAGGTTTAAGGATCTGTACGAGATTGAGTATGACAAAGTCATCAAAAATGATTTGCATCCAACAAAAGAGGGTCTTACCATGGGCGAAGTACTGAAAGAGATAAACATCCAAACCAAAGGCGAGGCTGCAATTGTTTCTGACGTAGGACAACACCAAATGATTGCGTGTCGATATGCAGATTTTAATGTCACTAAAAGTAATATCACATCTGGAGGATTGGGAACTATGGGCTTTGCACTACCTGCAGCAATAGGGGCGAAAATGGCTGCTCCAGAAAGAGAAGTTGTGGCTGTTATTGGTGACGGAGGCTACCAAATGACGATTCAAGAGTTAGGAACGATATTTCAAAACAAAGTACCCGTAAAAATAGTTGTCTTAAATAACGAGTTTTTAGGAATGGTTCGCCAATGGCAGCAATTGTTTTTTGAAAAGCGTTACGCATCTACAGAAATGGTAAACCCCAATTTCGTAGCCATTGCCCAAGGCTATTATATAGAAGCAAAAAAAGTCACTAAACGAGAAGATTTAGCATCTGCCGTAAAGGAAATGATTGACAGCGACGCTCCCTATTTTTTAGAGGTTTGTGTAGAAAAAGAAGGTAATGTATTTCCAATGGTTCCATCGGGAGCATCGGTTTCAGATATAAGATTAGAATAAGATGACAACAGAAAAACAGCTTTATACAGTCTCTGTATATACCGAAAACAACATTGGTTTACTAAATAGAATTTCTGCAATTTTTCAACGTAGACACATTAATATTGAAAGCCTAAACATTTCTGTTTCTGAAATAGAAGGTGTTTCACGTTTTACAATATTAATTAATATGTCCGAGGATCAGATAAAAAAAATCATTGGACAAATTGAAAAACAAGTTGAAGTAATCAAGGCTTATTACCATACAGACGACGACACCATATACCAAGAATCTTGTTTATTTAAAATTAAGTCAGACTTATTGTTTGAAGAACGTCAAATTCAAAATATAATCAAGGAAAGCAACGCACATATTGTTACTGTAAATAAAGAATTTTTTGTTCTTGAAAAATCAGGACGTAGAGCCGAACTTGAGACCTTGCATAAAGCCCTTAGCGTTTTTGGAATTATGCAATTTGTACGCTCTGCAAGAATTGCAGTCACTAAAGATGAACTAAAGATATCAGAAATGCTTAACGCATTCAAAAACTAACAACAACAAACAACAATCATAATGGCAAATTATTTCAACACATTATCCTTAAGTCAAAAACTAGATCAACTTTCAAAATGCAGATTCATGGAATCTTCTGAGTTTGAAGACGGTGTTACCGCATTGTTAGGAAAAACAGTTGTAATTGTAGGCTGTGGCGCTCAAGGGCTTAATCAAGGACTCAACATGAGAGACTCTGGATTAAACATTTCATATGCACTGCGCGAACAAGCAATTAAAGACCAACGCCAGTCATATAAAAACGCTTCTTCCAATGGCTTTACTGTCGGCACTTACGAGCAGTTAATTCCAACCGCTGATTTAGTCCTTAACTTAACGCCTGATAAACAGCACTCAAATGTAGTTGACACGGTAATGCCACTGATGAAGAAAGGGGCTACGCTAGCGTATTCACATGGGTTTAACATTGTAGAAGAAGGCAAGCAGATTCGAGAAGATTTGACAGTTATTATGGTCGCTCCTAAATGTCCCGGAAGTGAAGTTAGAGAAGAATATTTGAGAGGTTTTGGCGTGCCAACACTCACCGCTGTTCATCCAGAAAATGACCCAGAAGGAAAGGGATGGCCACAAGCAAAAGCCTATGCCGCTGCCACAGGAGGTCACCGAGCAGGTGTTTTAGAGTCGTCATTTGTTGCTGAGGTTAAAAGTGACTTGATGGGTGAGCAAACTATTTTATGTGGTGTGCTTCAAACGGCCTCTATTCTGTCATTTGATAAAATGATTGAAAAAGGGATTGATGCTAACTATGCCTCTAAACTTATTCAGTACGGATGGGAAACGATTACGGAAGCATTAAAGCATGGCGGAATCACAACCATGATGGATCGTTTGTCGAACCCAGCAAAATTAAAAGCATTTGAAATTTCAGAAACACTAAAGGTTATTATGAAGCCTCTTTTTGTGAAACATATGGACGATATTATGTCTGGACATTTTTCAAAAACAATGATGGAAGACTGGTCTAATGACGATGTTAATTTATTAAAGTGGCGTGCAGCTACTGGAGAAACTGCTTTTGAGAAAACAGCAGCAACTAACGAACAGATTTCTGAGCAAGAGTATTTTGATCACGGCGTATTAATGGTAGCATTTGTAAGAGCCGGCGTAGAATTAGCCTTTGAAACAATGGTCAGTTCAGGAATTGTAGAAGAGTCTGCTTACTATGAGTCGCTTCACGAACTTCCATTAATTGCAAATACCGTAGCAAGAAAAAAATTATTTGAAATGAATAGAATTATTTCGGATACTGCAGAATATGGCTGTTATTTATTTGATCACGCTTGTAAGCCCTTACTTGTTGACTTTATGAAGACGGTAGAAACGGATATAATTGGTACGACGTTTAATTCAACTAGGAACGTAGATAACCAGGAATTGATCCGTGTCAATGATGCTATCAGAAATCATCCTATTGAAGCAACTGGGAAAGTTTTACGCACAGCAATGACAGCGATGAAAGTGATTAAATCTGACGCTTAAATAAAATGTCAAAAACGCCCACCTATTTTCCAACAATTGAAGCTGTAAAAGCAGCTGCAAGAAATCTTGAAGGCATCTCAAACGTGACGCCTTTAATTGAAAACCAGCAGTACTCTTCTAGGTTTGATTGTAATATAAGCTTTAAGCGAGAAGACTTACAAGTTGTAAGATCGTATAAAATTAGGGGTGCCTACAATAAAATGTCCTCTTTAACTTCTACAGAAACAGTTAATGGAGTTGTTTGTGCAAGTGCCGGAAACCATGCTCAAGGCGTTGCCTTGTCTTGTAAGCTGTTAAAAATTCAGGGCACTATATTCATGCCAACACCAACCCCCAATCAAAAAATAGAACGGGTAAAAATGTTTGGTGAACACTTCATAAAAATCGTTTTAATAGGCGATAGTTTTGATGACGCCTATAACGCTGCGGTTGAGGACTGCAACAAACGCAAAAAAACCTTTATTCATCCTTTTAATGACGAAAAAGTCATTGAAGGTCAGGCAACCCTAGGATTAGAATTAATTAATCAAGCAGCATCTCCAATTGATTATATCTTTGTAGCGGTCGGCGGCGGCGGCTTAGCCTCTGGGATGTCAGCCGTATTTAAGGAGTTATCTCCAAACACAAAAATTATTGGGGTTGAACCTGAAGGCGCTCCTTCAATGAAGTTAGCTTTTCAGAAAGGCGAAGTGGTCGCCCTAGATAGCATAAATAATTTTGTGGATGGTGCCGCTGTAAAACGTGTCGGAGATAAAAACTTTCAAATTTGCAAGGAAAATTTACATGACATGATCACGGTGCCCGAAGGGAGTGCGTGTCAGGCAATTTTAGATTTATACAACAAAGAGGCTATTATTGCCGAGCCTGCTGGCGCTTTAAGTGTAGCCGCTTTAGATCCTTTTAAGTCGGAAATTAAGGGCAAAAATGTTGTTTGTATTATAAGCGGAGGTAATAACGATATAACACGTACTGCAGAAATAAAAGAACGGGCTTTATTACACTCTAGACTCAAACATTATTTTATAATTACCTTTCCACAACGCGCAGGGGCTTTGCGAGAGTTTGTAGTTGACATACTAGGTCCTAATGATGATATTACTCACTTTGAGTACACTAAAAAGGTGAGTAGGGAAACTGGCGTAGCCGTCGTTGGAATTGAGCTTAAATCGCTTAACGATCTCGAGCCGCTAATAGCTAAAATGAAACTTCATAATTTTTACGGCGACTATCTTAACGATAAACCTGATTTATTTCAGTTTCTAGTTTAGCGACTCTTTTACAAATCGAATTTTTATAGTTTAGAGTAGTCTTTTACTTCAGAGACTCTTAAAGTGTTTACCATTCCTTTTTCTTTCATTGGCATTGCTGCTAAGCTAATCACCATATCTTCCGCTTCTACATACCCTTTTTCATAGGCTATTTTATTAACATCGTTAATCGTTTCATCAGTTGAAGCAAACTTATCATAATGAAAAGCACGAACGCCCCAAAGTAAGTTTAATTGAGATATGATGCGTTTATTAGAAGAAAACACAAGAATATGAGCGTCTGGACGCCACGCAGAAATCTGAAAAGCGGTATACCCACTATTGGTAAGAGTAGAGATAGCGCGCGCATTTATTTCGTTTGCCATATTAGCAGCATGGTAACAAATTGATTTTGTAATGTAGCGCTTTGTACGGATGTGAGGTGGATTCTGAGGGACATGAATCAAGTCTGAATTCTCTACAGTTTTGATGATATTTGACATTTTCTCAATAACTTCAACTGGGTATTGTCCAACAGAAGTTTCTCCTGAAAGCATAA
The DNA here is from genome assembly GCA_905181825.1 of uncultured Flavobacteriaceae bacterium. Taxonomy (GTDB): domain Bacteria; phylum Bacteroidota; class Bacteroidia; order Flavobacteriales; family Flavobacteriaceae; genus Hel1-33-131. Next base: position 19,998 of record CAJIZJ010000005.1, on the reverse strand, counting down.
CCGCATCTGCACCATCCATTACTGAGTTGGCAACATCATTAACCTCTGCACGAGTTGGAGTTAGGCTAGTAATCATAGACTCCATCATTTGAGTAGCAATAATTACAGGAATTCTTGCTTTTTTCGCTTTTAATACTAATTCTTTTTGAATTAAAGGTACTTGATGCGCAGGAACTTCAACTCCTAAATCTCCCCTAGCAACCATAAGACCATCACAATATGCAATAATCTTGTCAATATTTTCAACAGCTTCTGGTTTTTCAATTTTAGCAATAATAGGAATTTTGTAAGAGCTATGTTCTGAGATTAGCGCTTGTAATTCCATTAAATCTTCTGGGTTTCTAACAAAGGAAAGAGCCATCCAATCCACTTCTTGTTTGATTGCAAATACAGCATCTTCCTTGTCTTTTTCTGTCAAAGCAGGTTGAGAGATATCGGTGTTTGGAAGGTTTACCCCTTTTTTAGATTTTAATGGCCCGCCTTGAATAACTTTAGCTTTGACCTCATCTTTTAAATTTGTAGACACTACTTCAAAAAGTAACTTACCGTCATCCAAAAGAATGCTTTCTCCTTTTTTGGCATCTAAAGGAAATCGGTCATATGTCATATAAACACGATCTTTAGTTCCTTCAAAACGCTCGCCTGTTGCAAATATAATCTCATCACCAGGGTTTACAACCACGTCATCTTTCATGACACCAACTCTTAGTTTCGGCCCCTGTAAGTCAGCTAAAATTGAGGCGTTAAAACCATACTCTTCGTTTATCTCACGAATCAATTTTATACGTGTCTTTACGTCTTCATAATCTGCGTGAGAGAAGTTAATTCTAAACACATTTACTCCAGCTTCAACCATTTTGTGAAGCATTTCTTTTGAACTGATAGCCGGTCCTAGTGTGGCTACAATTTTTGTTTTTTTTCTTTTGTGTGACATTAATTAAATATTAAATGTTCTTTTGATTTAAGTTGTGAAATATCAAGGCTATACGCAGTTGATACGTTCGTTATTTTTTGAATCTTGTTCAAGATCTGTTTTTCATTTATAAACCCGCCGCCATTGTTAATTTTTAACAAATAATCAACAGATTGATATTCAGGAAGCAAGGAGTGGCTAACCCAGCTTTTTTGGTTTGTTTCTGAAAATAATCCCTGAGAAATAGCGACTTCTTCTACAAGGCAACTATTTTTAATTAGATGCCAATTCGTTTGTAGTTGAGGGTTTATCCACTCAAAAACAGAAAACGAAGCTAATGATGTTACAAAGTCAAGATCTTCTCTTGTTCTGGCCAATCTAGTTTCTAAACTTTGATTTAAAAAGTATGCTAGTCGATAGTCATCCATCTCACAATGAACTGCTAAAAGCGAATAATTTAAGTCTTCAAAATCATCAACAAGTAGTTTGTGTATGGCCATAATTCTCAGTAAACATTATGTAAATATAAGATATTAACTCAGTATCTGAGCCTGCTTTTAGCCTTCTTAAGCCTATATTATTGCGAAAACGTTATAGTTTCCCGAGAACTATTAAATCACTGATTTTTATCAATCTTCCCTTGAAGTGCAAAATAGGCTCGTTTTGACACTTTTTCTTCTGCTTTTTTCTTAGAAGTTGCCCTAGCTTTTGCAATCACCTTTCCTTCAATTCGAAGCTTAACTGAGAAATGCTTCAATAAGTCGTTTCCAAGGTCTTTTTCATTTTCGAAATAAAAAGTTTTCTTTTCTTTTTGACACCATTCAATAATGTAGCTTTTATAGCTAATAATTTTTCCTTCTAATGATTCGATATTAACATGAGGAGTAATGACTGTTCTATAGATAAATCTCTCACAAACGATATAACCTTTGTCTAAAAAAACAGCTCCGATTAATGCTTCAAATAAGTTGCCGTGAATGTTTTCCCCAAATTGTGATATAGGTATTTTACTATGCATTAGATTTGAAAGCTCTAGCTCTTTTCCAATTTCATTGAGATGGTCTCTACTCACTACTTTTGAACGCATTTTTGTCAAATATCCTTCGTCACCACTAGGAGCTTTATCAAATAAATAGTGAGCCACTACCGAGCTCAGTATGGCATCTCCTAAAAACTCTAGTCTCTCGTAACTAATCGGATTCCCTAACTCGTCTTTACGATTTGTCGATCGATGAGTGAATGCCTTTTCGTAATAGAGGTGTTTGGTAGGCTTAAATTTTGTAATTTTTTTCAAAGACTCAACAAGACTATTGTCCTTTCCAGAACGTCGCTTAAAGATATTTTTGATAGCGCTCAAAGAGTTTAGTCTAGTTTTTTGAAAACGACACAAGCATTGTGCCCGCCAAAACCAAATGTATTACTCATGACTACTTTTACGTCTCGTTTTTGAGGTTTATTAAGAGTTAAATTTAACTCCGGATCTATATTTTCGTCTGGAGTTGTATGATTAATTGTTGGAGGGATCATGCCGTGCTCAATTGATAATACCGATGAGATCGCTTCAATTGCACCAGCAGCACCAAGTAAATGGCCCGTCATTGACTTTGTTGAATTAATATTTATGTTTTTTGCATGTGATCCAAAAACTTCTTTAATGGCTTTTAGTTCTGCTACATCTCCAAGCGGAGTTGAAGTGCCATGGGTGTTAATTGCATCTACATCCTCAGGCTTAAGACCTGCGTTTTCAAGACAATTTTTCATTACGGCGATCACGCCAATACCATCTGGATGTGGTGCAGTCATGTGGTAGGCATCTGAAGACAATCCACCTCCTACAAGTTCAGCATAAATTTTAGCGCCTCTTGCTTTAGCGTGTGCGTACTCCTCTAGTATTAATGCGCCAGCACCTTCCCCTAAAACAAACCCATCTCTGGTTCCGTCAAAAGGTCTTGAGGCTGTTTCTGGGCTCTCGTTTCTTGTAGATAGTGCATGCATGGCATTAAAACCACCCATTCCAGATTGAGTAACACAAGCTTCACTACCACCACTAACAATTACATCACAATGACCAAGACGTATTAAGTTTAGTGCGTCAAATATTGCATTTGCGGATGAAGCACAAGCAGAGACCGTTGTATAGTTTGGCCCCATAAACCCATGCTTGATAGAAATATTACCAGGGGCAATATCTGCAATCATTTTAGGAATAAAAAAGGGATTAAATCGGGGTGTTCCATTTCCATTAGCAAAGTTCATGACCTCGTTTTGAAAAGTTTCAATACCACCGATTCCAGCACCCCAAATCACTCCCACGCGAAGTTTGTTTAAGGAATCCAAATCTAGTTTGGCATCTATGATGGCTTCGTCAGAAGCCACCATAGCATATTGCGCAAACCGATCCATTTTACGAGCCTCTTTACGATCAAAGAAGTCCGAAACATTAAAATCTTTTAATTCACAAGCAAATTTTGTTTTGAAATGTTCAGTATCAAAATAAGTTATAGGCGCACAACCACTCTTGCCACTTATTAGGCCTTCCCAATAACTGTCTTTATTGTTGCCTATTGGAGTCAATGCCCCAAGACCTGTTACTACAACTCGCTTTAGTTCCATAAAAAATTAAAATGTAATTATTTTGCAGCTTCGATATAAGAAACAGCTTGACCTACAGTAGCAATGTTTTCTGCTTGGTCGTCTGGGATTTGAATATCAAATTCTTTTTCAAATTCCATTATTAGCTCTACAGTGTCTAGCGAATCTGCGCCAAGGTCATTAGTGAAACTAGCTTCTGTTACTACTTCGTTTTCATCAACGCCCAATTTGTCTACGATAATCGCTTTTACTCTTGATGCAATGTCTGACATAATCTTTATATTTTAAGTTTTAATTAGGTTGCAAAAATAAAAAACTTTACATTAAAACAAGTGATTACTTCAAAAATGTGCATTTATTAGTGATTAAATTAATTATGTATTGTGTTTTTACTTCGCAGTGTGGATAATTATTCTTTTTTTTGTTATTGAATTTTAATCAAAAAAACCGCTTAATGAAAAGAATTGCAATTTTTGCTTCTGGCTCTGGCACCAACGCTGAAAATATTATTAAATATTTTCATGGAAACAAGTTTGCAGAAGTGGTTCTTGTATTCTCCAACAATCCTAATGCGTTTGTTTTAGAACGTGCTTCAGGCTTGAATGTAAAATCAGTCGTTTTTAATAAAAAACAGCTTAAAGACCCTAATTGGGCCGCCCAAAACGTATACAATCTTGATCTTGACCTTATTGTGCTTGCAGGGTTTTTGTGGAAATTTCCAGCACATTTGCTACAACAATTTAAAAACAAGGTTTTGAACATCCATCCAGCACTGCTTCCAAAGTATGGCGGAAAGGGCATGTATGGCTCCCATGTGCACAAGGCTGTTGTGGCTAATCAGGAATCAGAATCAGGTATTACAATCCATTACGTGAATGAGCATTATGACGAAGGTGCAGTTATTTTTCAAGCAAAATGTTTTGTTCTTGAAACGGATACTTTTAATGAATTGGCCGCTAAAATTCATGAACTAGAATCAAAGCACTTTCCAGTAGTTATTCATAATATCCTAGCTGAAAATGGCTAAATCAAAACAAAAATATTACACTGTTTGGAAAGGACACCGAACAGGTGTCTTTGAATCCTGGGAGGATTGTAAAGCGCAAATCGCTAATTTTGAAGGCGCACAGTACAAGTCTTTTTTAACATTTCAGTTGGCTAAAACAGCACTAAAGGGAGATTATAAAGACTATGTTGGAAAATCTAAAAAGCTTTCAAGTAACCTTTCTGAATCGCGACTAAAACTAATTGGTCAGCCAAACTATAATTCTATTTCGGTAGACGCTGCCTCTAGTGGAAATCCTGGGATAATGGAATATAGAGGTGTTGACACACACACCAAAAAACAATTATTTCACAAAGGGCCCTTTCAGCAAGGCACCAACAATATTGGAGAATTTTTAGCGCTTGTTCACGGGCTCGCATTATTAAGACAAAAAAACAGCAAGCGAATTTTATATACAGACTCAAGGACTGCTATGAGTTGGGTTAAAAAAAAGCATTGCAATACAAAACTGACTCGAAATCCAGCGAATGCAGCAATGTTTGTGCTAGTAGATCGCGCGGTTTTATGGCTCAATACCAACTCATACAGCACTGTAATAGTTAAGTGGGAAACGAAAGCTTGGGGAGAAATTCCTGCAGATTTTGGGCGTAAATAATTTATGTCAGTACAGCAGTGTTTTTAGTTTTATTAAGAACAAAAAATACGTAACTTTGTTCTTTAATTTTTAATATTTTTTATGAGTAAGTTGGTAATCGTTGGAACAGTTGCATTTGATGCTTTGGAAACACCTTTTGGAAAGACGGATAAGATACTTGGCGGATCCGCTTCATATATTGGTTTGTCTGCTTCACAATTTAAGGTCGAGAGCGCTATTGTATCAGTCGTGGGAGGAGATTTCCCTCAAAGCTACCTAGACATTTTCTCAAATAGAGGTATTGATATTTCGAGTATTGAAATCATAAAAAAAGGTAAGACATTTTTTTGGAGCGGTCGTTACCACAATAACATGAACAACCGTGATACATTGGTAACAGAACTAAATGTGTTGGAAAATTTTCAGCCTATAGTTCCCGAATCATATAAAGACGCAAAAATATTAGTTCTAGGAAACCTACACCCAGCTGTTCAGTCGAGTGTTTTAGATCAAATGGAGGAGGCTTCAACCTTAGTCATTCTTGACACAATGAATTTTTGGATGGACCACACTCTAGACGCACTTATTGAGGTCATTAAACGAGTAGATGTTATTACCATTAACGACGAGGAAGCTCGTCAACTAACAGGCGAACACTCGCTGGTAGTGGCTGCTAAGACAATACACGCAATGGGACCTGAATATGTGGTAATTAAAAAAGGAGAACACGGCGCTTTATTGTTTAACGAAGGTCGTATGTTTTCAGCGCCCGCAATGCCGTTAGAGTCTGTTTTTGATCCTACTGGAGCAGGAGATACTTTTGCAGGAGGGTTTGCAGGGTTTTTGTCTCAATCTGAAAATGTTAATTTTGAAAGCATGAAGAAGGCAGTTATCTATGGATCAACGCTTGCGTCCTTCTGCGTAGAGAAATTTGGCACTGAGCGCCTTGAGTCTCTAAAGCAAGAGGAGATAAGCCAACGGCTGAAAGCTTTTAAAGAACTGACTCAATTTGAAATAGAATTAACATCATAAAAAACGCGCCAATTATTGGCGCATTTTTTTTTAATAATAAAGTTACACTAAAATCACTTGTATGAGCGATGCAATAAAACACGAATGCGGAATTGCCCACATTAGACTTTTAAAACCCTTGGAGTTTTATAAAAAAAAGTACGGGACTGCTTTTTATGGAATTAATAAGATGTACCTTATTATGGAGAAACAGCACAACCGTGGACAAGACGGAGCTGGTTTTGCGAGCATAAAATTAGATATGCAGCCTGGGGAGCGCTATATAAGTCGAGTTCGCTCGGTAGAACAACAGCCGATTCAAGATATTTTTGCTCAAATTAATACTCGAATTAACGATGTATTGGAAAAAAACCCAGAGGTTGCTAATGATGTAGAGGCACAAAAGAAAATGGTTCCTTATTTAGGGGAAGTTTTGCTGGGTCATGTACGTTATGGGACTTTTGGCAAAAACAGTGTTGAAAGTGTTCACCCGTTCTTGAGACAAAATAATTGGATGCACCGAAACTTGATTTTGGCAGGAAATTTTAATATGACAAATGTAAAGTCTCTTTTCAAAAACCTTGTTGAAATAGGTCAGCATCCAAAAGAATATACAGATACGATTACTATCATGGAGAAAATAGGTCATTTCTTAGATGATGCAGTATCAAAATTATATAAAAAACTAAAAAAGGAAGGCTATACAAAAATGGAGTGTTCTCCATTAATAGCAGAGCGCCTTAATTTAAAGAAAATACTCACTAAAGCTGCAAAGAATTGGGACGGTGGCTACGCTATGGCTGGACTCTTAGGGCATGGAGACTCATTTGTTTTGAGAGATCCTTCAGGAATTCGTCCCGCCTATTATTACATGGATGATGAGGTTGTTGTTGTCGCTTCAGAGCGTCCTGTAATTCAAACGGCTTTTAATGTTAATTTTGAGGACGTTCATGAATTACCGCCTGGGAGTGCAATTATTACTAAAAAATCAGGAGAGACCTCAATTGATCAGATACTTAAACCGTTAGAACGTATGGCCTGCTCTTTTGAGCGTATTTACTTTTCAAGGGGAAGTGATGCAGAGATATATCAAGAGCGAAAACTACTTGGAAAACTAATTGTCCCAGAGGTTTTAAAGTATATTGATCACGACATAAAAAACACCGTATTTTCCTACATTCCTAATACCGCTGAAACTTCATTTTTTGGAATGATTGAAAGCGTTGAAGAATACTTAAACAAAAAGAAGACAGAACAAATTTTGAAAGGTACTAGGACTCTTTCTGCGGATAAGGTAACACAAATTCTTTCGGAACATACTCGCATTGAGAAAATAGCAATTAAAGATGTAAAGCTCAGAACGTTTATTACTGAAGATAGTAGTCGAGATGATTTGGTTGCTCATGTATATGATGTCACATATGGGGTTATAAAACCAGAAGATAATTTAGTGATTATTGACGACAGTATTGTACGAGGAACGACCTTAAAGAAAAGTATTCTAAAAATGATGGATCGGCTTTCTCCGAAGCGCATAGTGGTTGTGTCGTCTGCCCCGCAAATACGATACCCTGACTGTTACGGTATTGATATGGCTAACTTAGAGGGATTAGTCGCTTTTAAGGCCGCATTAGCACTGTTAAAAGACACTAATAATTACCATATTGTTGAAGATATATATTTAAGGTGTAAAGCACAAGTAAACCTTCATGACTCTGAAGTTGAAAACTTTGTGAAAGAAATATATGCTCCTTTTAACCCACAACAAATTTCGGATAAAATAGCAGAACTTCTGAGTGAAGATGGTATAAAGGCTGAGGTGAAGATTATTTTTCAGCCGATAGAAAACTTACATATTGCATGCCCTAAAAATTTAGGAGACTGGTACTTTACCGGAAATTACCCAACTCCAGGAGGTAATAGAGTTGTTAATAGGGCCTTTATTAACTTTTTTGAAGGAAATAAAGAAAGAGCTTACTAATAGAGGAGTGCTGTTTATCTAATAAAAATGCATTTCGTCTAATAATTAGCGTTTGTGTGTATTAAACGTCTATATTTGAATCACCATAACATAAGTAGGTTAAGTTCATGGTAGATTTGGGGCAAAAAAGGTGAACTTCGTTCACCTTTTTTATTTTCCAATGTTTTCTAAGCTTTACTTCGCAGCTAAGAAACGTTTTTCAACTTCATTCCAGTTAATCACACTAAAGAAAGCTTCGATGTAATCCGGACGTCGGTTTTGGTAGTTTAAGTAATAGGCATGTTCCCAAACATCTAATCCTAAAATGGGAGTTCCACCGCAAGTTACCCCGGGCATTAATGGATTGTCTTGGTTTGGTGTTGAGCATACTTCAACCTTACCTCCTTTATGAACACATAGCCATGCCCATCCTGATCCAAACTGAGTTGCAGCAGCTTTACTGAAAGCCGTTTTAAAATCTTCAAAAGATCCATAAGCCGCAAGGATTGCTTCTTTAAGCTCACCTGAAAGGGCTTCTTTTCCCTCAGGGTTCATTATGTTCCAGAAAAGCGAATGGTTATAATACCCACCGCCGTTATTACGCACCGCTTTGTTGGACATGTCCAAGTCGCCAAGAATAGCTTCTACAGATTTAGTTTCTAAATCAGTTCCCGCAATTGCTGCATTTAAATTATTTGTATATCCGTTGTGGTGCTTTGAGTGGTGGATTTCCATTGTTCTCGCGTCAATATGAGGCTCTAGGGCATCATAAGCATAGTTTAGTTGTGGTAATTCAAAAGCCATAAGAGTTTGTTTTAAGTGTTTTTAATGATTTCACAAATTTACGATAATCAAATAAAATTTACGTCGATATATAATTAAGATTGTTTATTTTGCTATAAATTTTATTTAGTGGCTGTTTCAACTTTTGATATTTATAACGCATCTGCAGGGAGTGGTAAAACATTTACCCTTGTTAAAGATTACTTGAAAATTGTTTTGAGCTCTAAAAAGTTTTTGCCACATCGTCACGTTTTAGCGATCACCTTTACCAATAAAGCAGTCGATGAAATGAAAACACGGATTATAGAAGCGCTTATGGCTTTTGCATCTCCTACCATTTTAGATCACCCCGATGCTTTATTCACACAAGTTGTGGAAGAATTACAGAACACCCCAGAAGAAATACATGTCAAGTCCAAACATTTGTTGAGTAAGATTTTACACAACTATGCTGCATTTGACATTTCAACTATTGATAAGTTTACTCAGAAGATAATCCGCACTTTTGCTTTTGATCTAAAGTTACCAATGAATTTTGAGGTAGAACTAGATACAGACCATTTACTACAAAAAGCGGTACTTCGCTTGCTTTCAAAAGCGGGAAAAAACAAAGCTCTTACTAAAGTGCTAGTTGATTTTGCTGTAGAAAAAGCCGATGATGATAAGAGTTGGAATATCGCTTTAGATCTAACTAAAACAGCAAAACTCCTAACCAAGGAAACAGAAGCTCCTTTTTTACAGGGTCTCGCTAAGCACTCTTTGTCCGATTTTGAAGCCTTAAAAGAGTCTTTAGCAAAAGAAATTTATGAGGCGGAGACGCAAATAGTAAGTGCCTCAAATCAAGTTTTAGAATTGATTATTTCTAACGGTATTGAGTTTTCAGATTTTAGTCGCGGTTCTTTGCCTAAACACTTTAAAGCCCTTGCTTCCAAAAAATTCGACCTCAGTTTTAGCGCACAGTGGCAGCAATCGATAGATACAGCACCCCTATATACTCAAAAAACAACTTCACACGTTGCTTCTATAATTGATGGGTTGCGTCCCGAGCTTATTGAGGCGTTTCTGGCGACAAAAACTATTTTTTATCGTTTGAAGTACTTAAAGAACATACGTAAAAACACGACTCCGCTTTCCGTCATCAATTTAATCAACAAAGAATTAAAACTAATTAAAGAGGAAGATAACCTTTTACTCATATCCGAGTTTAACACTATTATCAGCCAAGAAATAAAAGATCAGCCAGCTCCTTTTATATATGAGCGTATTGGAGAAAAATTCAATCATTTTTTTATTGATGAATTTCAAGACACATCCGAGCTGCAATGGGAAAATTTAGTCCCCCTGATTACAGACACGTTAGCGGCAGAAAATGGAAGCGCTATGTTAGTCGGGGATGCTAAGCAAGCAATTTATCGTTGGAGAGGCGGCAGAGCCGAGCAGTTTATTAGTTTATATAACAACGATACAGACCTTCCTTTTGATGCTGAGCTTTCCTATCTTCCAACCAACTATAGAAGCTGTAGAGAAATTGTAGGATTTAACAATCGTTTTTTTAAACATCTATCTAAGGTAGCTTTTTCTAACCAAACTTATAAAGAGCTTTACCAGGCATCAGCTCAACTTGAATTTACCCAAAAAGCGGGCTATGTTAATATTTCTTTTTTAGAATTTGAAAAAGGAGATGATAAACCACTTATTTATGCCACCAAAGTTTTGCAAATAATCAACACTTATTTAGATTCTGACCAAGACACAAAATTAAAGGATATTTGCGTGCTTGTTAGAAAACGAAAAGAAGGGATTGCTGTAGCTAATTTATTAAGCCAACATGATATTGATATTGTTTCCAGTGAAACACTGTTAGTTTCTCAGTCTCCAGAAGTTAAACAAATAGTAAGCCTCTTAGAGTATATACACGAGCCCTTAAATGTAGAGGTTAAACTTGAGGTGATAAACTACATAGCAATTAATAATGATGTTGGAGACCCCCATTTATTTCGTTTAAATGGTATTTCTCTAGGTTTGGAGGCGTTTTTTGCTGCTCTTAAAGATATTGGAATTCACTTTTCTCCTCAGGTAGCCCTCCAGCTTTCTCTATATGAATCTGTTGAGTATATTATTAGTAGTTTTCAGTTATCAAAAAAATCCAATGCTTATATTCAGTTTTTCCTGGACTTTGTTTTAGAGTTTACACAAAGACCAACTTCGAGTGTTCGTCAATTTATGGACCACTACAACCTTAAAAAAGAAAGTTTAAGTATTGTTACCCCAAAAGGAATAAATGCGGTCCAAATTATGACTGTACACAAGTCAAAAGGATTGGAGTTTCCTGTTGTCATTTTTCCTTTCGCAGAGCTAGATATTTATAGAGAATTAGAACCCAAAGAGTGGATGCCTTTAGAAGCATCCTTTGCCCCCTTTTCACACTTTTTATTAAATTATAATAAAGATTTTGAAAACTATGGCACTGTGGGAGCTTCAATATATAATGATCACCAATCCAAACTTGAGTTAGATAACATTAATCTTTTATATGTAGCGTTAACCCGTGCAGTTGAACAATTGTATGTGGTGGGTAATGCGTCTGTTTCTAAAAAGGGAGATGAAAACTTAAAAACGTATTCAGGTCTTCTTATAAATTATCTAAGAACAATTGGACATTGGGAAGCTTCTAAACTTGAGTATGAATTTGGGGTGTTTGAGAAAATAGACAGTCTAGAGCCTCCAAAATACCCAACAGAAATTCAAACTGATTTTATATCCACCCCTAAGGCTCAACTAAATGTTTCAATGGCAACTAATGCGGGCTATTTGTGGGACACTTCTCAGAAAGAGGCTATTGAAAAAGGTAATTTAATTCATTTGTTGCTGTCAAAAGTATACACCAAATCTGATATCGAAATCACGTTTAATCACTTTATTAATACGGGAGTGATTTCAAAAGAGCAAGGCAAAGCTTTGCGGCAAACTGTTGAAGACATCGTTAGCCACCCTAAGCTAAGCATCTATTATAGCTCAGAGGTTACTGTTTTTAACGAGCGAGAGATCATGACCGAAAGCGGAAAAATAATCATACCTGATCGTTTAGTTGTTTTTAAGGACCAAACAGCAGTCATAATTGATTACAAAACGGGAGATTTTTATAATAAACACAAGCTACAACTAATAGATTATGCTGAAATTATAGAACAAATGGGTTATAAAGTTAGCAAAAAACTACTTGTTTACACAGAGATTTCTTTGCAAATACATGATTTCTAGGGTTTTATATTCCGCTAATTCACAGCCACTTTTCTTGTCAAATAATTTTATTGTTTAACTTTTTAACTTTATTTTTTTAACATTTAAGTTTGTTTTGTAGTAATAACATCATACTTTTGCAAATAATACAATAAACAAACTAAATATTATTTTATATGAAAAATCTTAGCAGATTAGTTTTTGTGACATTGCTAGTAATGGCAACCGGAAATGTAAACGCACAAGACAAAAACAACCCATGGCAAATCACAGTAGGTGTAAACGCCGTTGATGCACTTGGTACTGGGAATCAAGTAGGAAATGAAGACATTGGCTTTTCTAGGCTTTATGACGTAGGTGGTGAGTGGAGCGTGTCTCCCGCAATGTCTATGTTGTCAGTTGGAAGATACCTTGGCAATAATTTTTCAGTTGGTGTTGCTGGAACTTTTAATAGACTAGACAAGTGGAATACAGGCGTACAAAAAGCAACCGCAACTAGTGAATTAATGTATTACGGACTTGACGGTATGGTTAAGTACAGTCTTGCAGACCTAGTAAATTCTAACAAACTAGAGCCTTTCGTAAGTCTTGGAGGTGGTTACACATGGATGGAGCAACCTGGAACAGAATTAGCAGGTCTTGCAACACTTAATGGTACAGTTGGTGTTTCTTATTGGTTTAATGATTTTATTGGAATTACAGCTCAATCAGGATTGAAAAATTCTTTTGATGAAGTAGTCTTAGTAGATCATTTCCAACACTCTGTTGGAGTTACTATTAAATTTGGTGGTAAAGACACAGATTCAGATGGTGTATATGACAAATATGATGTATGTCCTGAAGTTCCTGGTTTAGCAGAATTTAATGGCTGTCCTGATTCAGATTCAGATGGGATCCAAGATTCAGAAGATACATGTCCAAATGAAGCGGGGTTAGCAGAATATAACGGCTGTCCTGATTCAGACGGTGACGGCATCTCTGACAACAACGATACGTGTCCAAATGAAGCGGGTTTAAAAGCTTTATCTGGATGTCCTGACGCAGATGCAGATGGAGTTGCTAACGCTCAAGATACATGTCCAAACGAAGCGGGTCCAGTTGCAAACAACGGATGCCCTTGGAAAGATGGAGATAGTGACGGTGTACTAGATAAAGATGATAACTGCCCTACAGAAGCTGGGACAGTAGCTAATAATGGTTGCCCTGAAGTTGTTTTTCCAACAGATGAAGAACAAGCTCAACTAATCAGCTATTCAAGAACAATTAATTTTGCACTTGGAAAGTCAAGCTTTAAAAAAGATGCAATTTCTACTTTAGAAGCGATTACAGCTATTTTAACTGCATATCCTAAAGCAAACTTTATTGTAGAAGGACATACAGATAGTGTTTCAAGTAAATCATTTAACCAACAGTTGTCAGAATCTAGAGCTGCTCAAGTTGTTACTTTTCTTACAACTAACGGAATTGCTTCAGAAAGATTACAATCAATTGGTTTTGGGGAAACAGCTCCAATCGAATCTAATATGACTGCTAAAGGAAGAGCAGCTAACAGACGTGTTGAAGTGAAGTTGGCTAACTAATTAGCACGCTTATATAATAAAAAGCTTAAAACGCTTCGCTATTGCGAAGCGTTTTTTTATTTTTATAACATGACAGGTTTTATTTATGACGTACTAAAAGATCTTGACTTAGCTTCAAGAGACACCTCTAAGCTAACCCTTATCCTACCCAATAAACGTGCGGGGTTGTTTTTAAAAAGGGACTGGTCTTCCATAAGTAAAGCAACAGGGTTTTTGCCTGATATTATTTCTATTGAACATTTTATTGAAGAATTATCTCAGCTAAGACTCCTTAGTAATACAGAGCTTATTTTTGAGTTTTATAGTGTTTATCTAGACCTCACCCCTTTAAATGAAAGGGACTCTTTTGATAGCTTTTCTAAGTGGGCACCTATAGTGCTTCAGGATTTTAATGAAATTGATCGTTATTTAATTCCTCAAGAACAGATATTTGAATATCTCACTGCGATTCAAGAATTAAACCACTGGTCATTAGAAGCCAATTCTACTCCACTTGTAAAGGGATATCTTTCCTTTTGGAAAAAGGTCGACTCTTATTACTCAAAATTCACATCTCATCTGTTGCAAAAAGGCGCGGGTTACCAAGGATTAATTTATAGAGAAGCCGTTGAGAACTTAGAATTATACACTAAAAACAATCCTCTCAAGTCACATGTATTTTTGGGCTTTAACGCTTTAAACGCCTCTGAGTCTACGATTATTCAAGAGCTACTAGAGCAGGACAAAGCGGTTATTTACTGGGATATTGATCAAACATTTATAGAAACGCCATTCCATGATGCGGGCTATTTTATAAGACAGCATCAAAAGCAGTGGTCGCATTTCAAAAAACAGCCTTTTAAATGGGTTTCAAATCAGTATGCAACACCCAAAAACATTTCTATAGTTGGCACTCCAAAAAACATTGGGCAGGTCAAATACGTTGGGTCCCTTTTACAGCGGCTGTACTCAGAGAATAAACTTCAAAGTACAGCCTTAATATTAGGAAATGAAGACTTATTGATTCCTATACTGAATTCGATTCCCAGCGCTATTGAAGACATCAATATTACTATGGGACTGCCGCTAAAGCAGATTCCCTTCTCAGCTTTTATCAATCAATGGTTTCAGCTTCAAAAAGAAACCAATACGCATTATTATTATCAGGACATAATAGGGGTGTTGTCGCATCAATTTGTTCGGCCCTTACTACAAAGCACAAATGAAGATGCCGCTCAAAAGATTATTACAAGGTTGAACACACACAACTCAGTGAGCCTTACTAAAGATCAAATAATTGCAATTGCACCTACCCATAAGCCTATTTTAGAGCTTCTATTTACAAACTGGAATAACCAGCCAGCCAAGGCAATACAAAGCGTTCTAGAGCTTATTTTTAAACTTAAAGACTATTATGGTAAATCCAAAAAAAACCACTTATTACCGCTTGAATACTTATTTCGTTTTTCTGAAATATTCAACCAATTAAAAGAGCTAAATAACTCCTACAGTTACATCACGACCATTAAAGTTTTACAAAGCCTCTTCAAAGAATTATTGAGTACAGAAACGCTGGATTTTAAAGGTCAGCCATTAAAGGGACTTCAAATAATGGGAATGCTAGAGTCTCGAGTTTTAGATTTTGAAACCGTTATTATTGTTTCTGTTAACGAAGGTGTTTTGCCAGCCGGTAAGACCAATAATTCTTTTATTCCTTTTGATGTTAAGATCGAAAACGGACTGCCAACTTATAAAGAAAAGGATGCAGTTTACACCTATCATTTTTACCGCCTCTTACAACGTGCAAAAAACGCCCATATAATTTACAATACAGAACCAGAAGTTCTAAGTGGCGGAGAGCGGAGTCGATTTTTAACCCAATTAGAACATGAAGACTTTCATGATTTAAGTCACAAGATCGTTATTCCGGAAACCCCTCAGTTGACCCCCCAATTACTATGTATTAAAAAATCACCAGAAATTTTATCTAAGCTTAAAGCGGTTGCAAAAAAAGGATTTTCACCATCCTCTTTGAGTCAGTATATTCGTAATCCAATTGATTTTTACACCCAAAAGATATTGGGAGTGCGTTCTGAAAATTTACTAGAAGAAACAGTTGCAGCCAATACGTTTGGAAGTATTATTCACAATACACTAGAAGATTTTTATAAGCCTTTAATTGGTGCTGTTCTGGACGCTAAAATGATCAATGACTTAAAGCCTAAAATTGAGGCTACAGTGACTCATCATTTTAAAACCCTTTACAAAGAAGGCGATATCACCCAAGGTCCAAACCTTATTAGTTTTGAAGTTGCTAAGAGGTATATTTTTAATTTTTTGCAGTACGAATTGTCTTGCATTAACAAAGGAGACCAAATTAAGATTGAGGCCATTGAGTCTAAGATTGTCGCTGAAGTCAATATTCCTGAGCTTCAAACCCCCATTCAAATTATTGGAACAATAGACAGGGTTGATAGCTGTAACGGAATCCAAAGAATTATAGATTATAAAACATCGCAGGTTTCACAAACAGAGTTAGAACTTGTCAACTGGGAAGACCTTACGTCAGACTACAAAGCCTTTAGTAAAAGTTTTCAAATACTAACCTATGCCTACATGCTTAACAAGCAAGCGTCATTCACAAGTCCAGTGGAAGCGGGAATTATTTCCTTCAAAAATTTAAAATCTGGCCTGCTCAAGTTTGCCAAAAAGGATAAACCTGGAGCTTACGCTAAAAAAATCACTCAACTCTCAACACAAACCATGGAAAGCTATGAACAAGAGCTCAAGAACCTAATTTTGGAGGTATTTGATCCAGAAATTGATTTTATAGAAAAGGAAGTATAGATGGTTATTCAGGATTTAAATAGAACACTAGAGGGTGCGAACAGGCGACTTATTCTTATGGATATTATGTATAATAGCTCGATTAAATCGGCCCCTTTAATTATTTTTTGTCATGGCTATAAAGGTTTTAAGGACTGGGGTGCATGGCCTTTATTGTCGAAGGCTTTTGCTGCTTCTGGAATTGCAGTATTGAAGTTCAATTTTTCACATAATGGGGGTACAGCCAAACAGCCCATTGATTTTCCAGATCTTGAAGCATTTGGAAATAATAACTATACAAAAGAACTTGAAGATTTGGATCGAGTTATAAGCTGGGCACAAGCGAACTATAACCACCACCCTAATATTAATTCTTCAAATATTACTTTATTAGGACATAGCCGTGGAGGAGGGATTGTTACCCTTAAGGCTTTTGAAGATCCCCGAGTTAAAAAAGTAGTTAGCTTAGCTGGTGTCTCTGACTTTAAGTCTAGATTTCCTATGGAATACGAACTAGAGAAGTGGGAAGAAACAGGGGTTCGTTTTATTTTGAATGGGCGCACTAAACAGCAGATGCCTCACTATTATCAATTTTACAAAGACTTTATGGCAAACGAGGCCAGACTAACAATAAAAACAGCAGCTCAGCAGCTAAAGTTGCCGTTTTTAATTATTCACGGGGATGCAGATACGAGTGTATCAATAGATGAAGCTCTAGCACTTCACAAATGGAGCACAAAGAGTCAATTAATAGTTCTTGAGGGTGCAAATCACGTCTTTGGCAGCTGTCATCCATGGAAATCAGGGGGGTTGCCACCTTGTTTTCATCAAATCCACACTGAAATCACCCGTTTTATTAACAATTAGCAATATTTCTTGTGAAAAACTTGATTTATCTGATATTTTCTTTGGAAATAATAAACTAATTTTTGTAATTTAGACTAAACTAAATATATATTATGGGATATTCATTCAAAAATAGCAAGGGAAAGACTTATTTTTTACACACTAAAGATGTAATTCTTAAAGGTGGTAGAGAACAAACTATCTATTATTTCGCAAAAGATGAGCGTGATAATACATGTGACCTTCCTGCTGGAAAAAAGATTGTAGAAAACGAAAAAACTGGATTACCTTTTGTAAAGAAGGCCTAAATTTTTCCAATTTAACAATTAGAAAACTCACTCATAAGAGTGGGTTTTTTTTGTGCCATATTGTAAAGGGTAAAGTGCGACAATTTTATTCAAAACAATATTTTTCTCCAATATCGTAAGAGTCGTATTCTTCTTGGCCGACTTCGATATTTACATCTCCAAAGCCGTCACCAAGACCGCTATTGTTTTCACTGTTATTATTGTTTGAGTTTTCAAACGCCCCTACCAAAATATATTGGCCATCAGCATACGTTTTATTAATAATTTCACAACAATTTCGATCACCGTTGCAGGCAAAAGCAATAAAGCAAAAGACATAAATTAATTTTTTCATAGTTCGAAAAGTGGTTGTATTAATTTTAAATCAAAACTAAAAAATTATTTTTCAATTCCCATGAATTATATTATAATATTTAATTATTTATTCGGCTAATGGGTTTTAAAGAATGAACTTTAATACTCAAGAAAAGTTGTTTTTATCTCATTAATTGACACCTCATTGGTATTAAACACTTACTTTTAATAAAATCTCATCCTAAATAATTAATAGGATCGTTATAAAACTTTTAAAATTCACCTTCATGAAATTGTTACGTAGAGTTCTCTTTTTATCCCCTTTTTTATTATTTAATTTAGCGTGCTCCGATGACAACAACGAGGCTGATGTCATTGAAGCCTATGAATCTTTAGACGTGTCTTACGGTCCAGATCTAAATCAGACATTTGATATTTTCCTGCCAGCAAACCGAACTAACATGACTAAAACAATAATTTTAGTGCATGGCGGCAGTTGGATAGGTGGTGATAAAACAGACATGGATCGCTTTAAATCCTATATTCTACTATTTCATCCCAACATTGGTGTTATAAACATGAATTATACTTTGGCTGATGCGACGACTCCTCCAATTCCCTTACAAACAGATGATATATCGGCAGTAGTAAACTATATTTCTGAAAACAAGTCATCACTTAGAATAAGTGATGACATTGGATTTATTGGAGCAAGCGCAGGGGCCCATCTGTCGCTTTTATGGAGCTATACAAATGACATTAATAATCAAGTAGATATGGTGTGTAGTATTGTTGGCCCCACCAACTTTACAGATCCTGCTTATAATGACAGTTTAAATCCTCTATACCAAGGGATGACGCTGCTATTTGGAAATCCTTCAGAAGACTTTTTAGAATCGATCAGCCCCTATCACACAGCGACAACGAGCGCTCCACCAACATTATTATTTTACGGTGGCATGGATCCTCTTGTGCCCAGTTCGCAAGGAATTGATATGGATGCAAAACTCACAACTTTAGAGGTCACTCATGAATTTCATTTTTACGAAGAAGAAGGCCATGGTTGGGAAGGTTTAAACCAGCTAGATACTACATCTAAAATATCAGCGTATATAGACACTTATTTAATTCCATAGCACCTAACTGCTCACTAAGGGGTTAAATTAGGAGATATCTCAGTAAATACAATCGAAATTATTGGACTGTTTTTAGTCGCATGTCCCTTGAGCATAGGCAATAATACCCGCTGAATTAAGGGCAATGCAAGCGTTGCTATAGGTGTTGCCGTCACAACCACAAACAGGGGCGTATTCTTGGTTGCAAATAACTTCTGGATCAATCAAAGAAATGTCTACACAGCTTGGTAATAAATCATCGGAATTGTTAGAGCTGCCACAACAGAATAAAAAGACAACAGAAATAAACAAAACAGGAAATGAAAGTAGTTTTTTCATGAGAAGCTTAAAATTTTCTAGCAATTACAAGTCCATTAGCATCTATGCAAGACCCAGCAAAAGCCTGTCCACCCCAAGACTCAAAGTTAAAGAACATTACATATGGAAAGTATCCCTCCTTAGTTGAGCTCCAGTAAATAAGTGATTCGTCAAAATCGCCCACTCCATACATATGAACATTATTGTATATAGCTTCTAAGGATCCACTACTAGGAATGAACCAATCATCAAACCCATCGAGCTCTAAATCGAGTGCTATTTTAAAAGCATAGTTGTCACTGCCAAACTCAAACCCTCCAAATACTAGGCTATTATCATCGGCATTCCTATCGACAATTAATTGGGTGCTTTCAAGCCCGTCTCCAATTGCAGAACCTGTGTTTAAATCAAAGTGATCGCCCCAAGCCACCCCTCCAATAATAGAGTAATCTCTAGCAACCATTAGTTCCCCCGATGTAGAATTTACGTTAAATATAAACCCACCCCCAAACTCAAGCCCATAAAGAGCCTCTAAGCCTACAGCCTCTATAAGGTCTAGAATGGAAACATCATTATTTAAGTTTTCAACAATT
>CAJIZJ010000004.1 GCA_905181825.1 uncultured Flavobacteriaceae bacterium | reverse complement strand
CAGTCACCACAACATTAAATGGTGCTTTTGGCTCTAAAGTATATGTAGATAAAGGTGGTTTTTTTTTAAATAATGAAATGGATGATTTTAGCGCTAAGCCGGGTACACCAAATATGTTTGGTTTAGTGGGAGCTGAAGCAAATTCAATTGCAGCTCAAAAACGAATGTTAAGCTCAATGTCCCCTACAATAGTAGAGGAAAACGGTCAGCTTAAAATGGTCTTAGGGTCGCCTGGAGGCTCAACAATTATCACTACAGTAATGCAAAATATTTTGAATGTATTGGACTATGATATGACAATGCAAGAATCGGTTTCAAAGCCACGTTTTCATCATCAATGGTTGCCCGATAACATAAAATTTGAGCCCTCGTTTGATTCAGTTGTTTTTGGGTCGCTTAAAAAATTAGGCTACAAAATAGACTACAGTAACTCGAAAGTGATCGGTAAAACAGATGCTATCTTGGTGTTGCCGGACGGTCGCTTAGAAGGAGGAGCAGACCCAAGAGGTGATGACAAAGCAGAGGGGTTCTAGGGGTATTTAGTATTCTTAGAAGCTAATGCATTTTAAGTTTTTAAAAAAGAACAGCTATTAAATTTTAATATTAACTCATAGCGTTTAACTTTGTAAGTCAAACTAACTAACATGCCACGATTAAGTAAACACGATTTAGAAGCTTTAGCTTATCACGAAAAACCCTCACCTGGAAAAATTCAAGTAGTCCCAACGACTAAGTATGCCTCACAACGAGACTTGGCTTTGGCCTATTCGCCAGGAGTAGCAGCCCCTTGTTTGGCTATAGAAAAGAATCCATCGGATGCTTACAAATATACCGCAAAAGGAAATTTGGTTGCGGTAATTACCAATGGAACCGCCGTTTTAGGATTAGGGAATATTGGACCTGAAGCGTCTAAGCCGGTCATGGAAGGTAAGGGCTTGCTCTTCAAAATATTTGCAGATATAGATGTATTTGATATTGAGGTAAATACCGAAAATGTTGAAGAATTTATTCAAACGGTTAAAAATATAGCGCCCACTTTTGGAGGTATTAACTTGGAAGACATCAAAGCCCCAGAGGCTTTTGAAATTGAAACTCGGCTCAAAGAGGAGTTAGATATTCCAGTCATGCATGACGACCAGCATGGAACGGCTATTATATCAGCCGCCGCCTTGTTGAACGCATTAGAAATTGCAGAAAAAAACATACAAGATGTTCGCATCGTTGTCAGTGGTGCTGGTGCTGCAGCTATTTCTTGTACGCGCTTATATCAATCTTTTGGCGCAAAGCGTGAAAATATTGTTATGCTAGACAGTAAAGGAGTTATTAGAGCTGACCGTGATGATCTAACCACTCAGAAAGCGGAGTTTGCTACTCATAGAGAGATTGATAGCTTAGATGAAGCAATGAAAGATGCTGATGTTTTTATTGGATTATCAACTTCTAATATCGTAAGCCCACAAATGCTTAAAGACATGGCTAATAATCCTATTGTATTTGCTATGGCGAATCCAGATCCTGAAATAAAATACAATCTTGCGACTAAAACAAGAGACGATATTATCATGGCCACTGGAAGGAGTGACACTCCAAATCAAGTAAATAATGTACTTGGTTTTCCGTTTATATTTAGAGGTGCTTTAGATGTAAGGGCCACAACAATTAACGAGGAAATGAAAAAAGCCGCTGTGATTGCATTGGCTGAGTTAGCAAAAGAACCCGTTCCTGAGCAGGTTAATATTGCCTATGGAGAAACACGCCTTACTTTTGGGAAAGATTACATCATTCCTAAGCCATTTGACCCCCGATTAATAACAGCGATTCCACCAGCTGTGGCTAAGGCAGCTATTGAAAGTGGAGTTGCTTTAGCTCCAATAACTGATTGGGAAAAATACGAAGACACCCTACTGGAGCGCATGGGTTCAGACAATAAAATTGTAAGACTTTTATTTAACAGAGCGAAGCTCAATCCAAAGCGAGTTGTCTTTGCTGAAGCAGACCAGCTAAATGTTTTAAAAGCAGCCCAAATCGCTTTGGAAGAAGGGATTGCAACGCCTATATTACTTGGAAGACGTGACGAAATTGAACGTCTTATGGAGGAGTTAGAATTTGACGAGGAAGTACTCATCATTGATCCAAAAGGAGATGAAAGTAGTGTTCAGAAAAACAAGTATGCTGAAATTTATTGGAAACAGCAACAGCGAAAAGGAACAACGCTCTTAGCGGCTCAAAAACTAATGAGAGAACGAAACTATTTTGCAGCGATGATGG
The DNA here is from genome assembly GCA_905181825.1 of uncultured Flavobacteriaceae bacterium. Taxonomy (GTDB): domain Bacteria; phylum Bacteroidota; class Bacteroidia; order Flavobacteriales; family Flavobacteriaceae; genus Hel1-33-131. Next base: position 18,939 of record CAJIZJ010000004.1, on the reverse strand, counting down.
TCAATGAAGGGGATGCAGACGCTCTTATTTCAGGCTATTCAAGCAATTATGGGTCTGTTGTAAAACCAATGCTCAATTTAATAGGTTTAGCACCAGGATCAACACGAATAGCAACTGCCAATATTATGATCACACAAAGAGGGCCTATGTTTTTGAGCGATACAGCGATTAACATTAATCCCTCTGCAGATGATTTAATAAAAATTGCTCAGATGACTTCAGGAGTTGTTAAGATGTTTGGATTAGAGCCAGTTATGGCAATGATTTCATATTCTAACTTTGGGTCATCTAAGGACAAAACGGCAACCAAAGTAAAAGAAGCTGTGTCTTATCTTCACAGAAGGCACCCACAACTATTAGTGGATGGTGAGTTGCAAACGGATTTTGCGTTAAACAGTGAAATGTTAAAAGCTAACTTTCCTTTTTCAAGACTTGCAAATAAAAAAGTTAATACGCTTATTTTTCCTAATTTAGAATCTGCAAATATCACCTATAAATTACTTAAAGAATTGAATAAAGCAGAGTCCATTGGCCCTATTATGATGGGGTTACGCAAGCCAGTACATATTTTACAATTAGGAGCTAGTGTCGATGAAATTGTAAATATGACCGCCGTAGCGGTTGTTGACGCACAACAGAAAGGAAAGCAGTAAACTATTAGGAAAAACCCTATTGCTTTTTCTTGATAAAATATTGTATTATTTTAGTACATTTGAAATTCGCTGGAAGAGAAAGGATATGATAACACACATTCAAGGTAAATTAGTTGAAAAAACCCCAACACACATCATAGTTGATTGTAATGGCGTGGGCTATTTTATTAATATTTCATTACACACGTTTTCACAGATACCAGATCAAGAAGCAGTTAAGGTTTTTACTCATCTTCAAGTTAAAGAAGATTCGCATACTTTGTATGGCTTTATAAGTTCTTCTGAAAGAGGGATTTTTAGACTTCTAATTTCAGTTAGTGGTATTGGAGCAAGCACAGCTAGAACGATGCTTTCTTCACTCACACCACAACAAGTAAAAGAAGGAATTGCAATAGGGGACGTTGCCTTGATACAATCTGTTAAGGGAATTGGACTAAAAACGGCACAACGCGTTATTATTGATCTAAAGGATAAAGTGCTTAAAATATACGATTTAGATGAATCTTCTTTGTCTCAAAACAATACAAACAAGGATGAAGCGTTATCAGCTTTAGAGGTCTTAGGATTTATGAAAAAACAATCTGAACGAGTGGTCGAAAAAGTAATTTCATCTACTCCAGATGCCTCTGTTGAGTTTATAATAAAAGAAGCTCTAAAAAACCTATAATTCTTTGAAAAAACCAAATCATCTACCCAATTTGAAAAACCTCTTTTTAGTGGTTTTTTTGTTGATTTGTAACTCGGCTATCTTTGCTCAGCAACCAGCGACGGTTAGAGACTCAACCTCCACAACTTTTTCGTTTGGATCATTATATACCCCTGATCCTGCTAGTATTATTAGTAAATACACTTATGATCCGCTAACAAATAGATATTTCTATACTTCTACAATAGGAGATTTTAATATTAACTACCCCGTTATATTGACACCAAAAGAGTTTCAGGAATTAGTGCTTCAAGATAGTTTGAAGCAGTATTATAAAGATAAAGTAGATGCCCTTGATGGAAAAAAAGAGGGATCAGAAGAGGCAAAGAAAAACTTAATCCCAGACCTTTATGTCAACTCTAAGTTTTTCGAAACAATATTTGGAAGTAATACGATATCGGTAGTTCCCCAAGGCTCTGTTGAAATGGATCTTGGAATTATGTATACCAAGCAAGAAAACCCGGCGTTCTCGCCAAGGAATCAAAGTAATTTTACTTTTGATTTTGATCAAAGAATCAGCCTGAGCCTAATGGGAAAAGTAGGGACGCGATTGCAAGTTAATGCCAATTACGACACCCAATCAACGTTTGATTTTCAAAACTTAATTAAGTTGGAGTTTGACCCTACTTTACCAGGACTTGATGGTGTTAGTGGCGGTGAAGACTCAATCCTTCAAAAACTTGAAGTTGGAAATGTAAGCATGCCATTAAATAGTTCTCTTATTACGGGAGCTCAAAGTTTATTTGGGGTTAAAACAGAACTACAGTTTGGGAAAACTAGAGTTACAGCAGTCTTTTCAGAACAACAATCAGAAACACGTTCTGTAGTTGCCCAAGGAGGCGGGACCCTTGAAGAGTTTGATTTTTTTGGATTAGACTATGACGAAAACAGACACTTTTTCTTAGGTCATTACTTTAGAGATAAATACGATCAAGCTTTAGAAAACTATCCATTTATTAACTCTCAAGTCCAAATTACTAGAGTAGAGGTTTGGGTTACCAATCGCACCAACCAGATTGATAATGCACGTAATATAATTGCACTACAAGATTTAGGGGAGTCTTCTGTAATTGGACTAACAACGGTCCCAATAGGGTTTTTAAATGTCGGTCCTAATGCGTTTCCAGACAATGGAAACAATAATTTTGACCCAACAAATATTGGAGCAGCAGGTTCTCAACTTACAAACGCAATTCGTGATATTGCTACGGCACAATCAGGATTTTTGACCCCAGGGGTTAATGAAGGATTTGATTATGGCAAGCTGGAAAATGCTCGAAAACTAACGCAAGGGAACGGGTTTACTGTAGACACTCAATTAGGATATATTTCCTTGAATCAGCGATTACAAAACGATGAGGTTTTAGCTGTTGCTTATCAGTATACTGTTGGAAGTGAAGTTTTTCAAGTGGGTGAGTTTGGAAATGACGGGGTCAATGCGACTGAAGTGGGTGTATCAGCATCAGGCAACCAAACGGTTACCAATCAAAGCCTTGTCTTAAAAATGTTAAAAAGTGCAGTGACCAATGTCAACCTCCCAATTTGGGATTTGATGATGAAAAACATATACAATACCGGCGCTTACCAATTGTCTCAAGAAGATTTTAAATTAAATATATTTTACAACGAAACATCTACGCTTAACTTTATTTCTCCAGTTAGTGGCACACCTTTTCCTGCTCCAATTGGAAATGAAGACCCCATTAATGAAATCCCATTAATACGATTATTTAACTTTGATCGTCTAAACTTCAATAATGACCCTCAAAATAAAGGAGATGGGTTTTTTGACTTTGTACCTGGGATTACGGTTATTCCGCAAAACGGAAAAGTCATATTTACCAAAGTGGAACCTTTTGGTAGTTTCTTATTTGAAACCTTAAGGCTAGATGGCTCTGAAAATTATAACGGCGACGAGTCTATCCCAGGGGTCTACAATCCGAATCAAGTAAAATACGTTTATAGATCTCTTTACAAGAACACAAAAACAGCTGCATTACAAGACAACGACAAAAATAAATTTCTTATGCGAGGTCGCTACAAATCGTCCGGAGGCTCTGGCATTCCAATAGGTGCGTTTAATGTGCCAAGGGGATCTGTAAAGGTGACAGCCGGGGGTCGTGTGCTAGTTGAAGGGGTGGATTACACCGTAAATTACCAAATAGGGACCGTACAAATTTTAGACCCTTCATTACAAGCATCAAACACTCCGATTCAGGTTTCTGTTGAGAATAATGCTGTTTTTGGACAACAAACAAAGCGATTCACAGGCGTAAACGTAGAGCATCAATTCAATGAAAACTTTGTATTAGGTGCGACCGTTTTAAATTTAAATGAGCGTCCTATAACACAAAAAGCTAATTATGGTACAGAGCCGATAAACAATACAATTTTTGGTTTCAACGGGAATTACTCAACAGAAGTACCATTTTTAACGCGCCTGGTAAACAAATTGCCAAATATTGATACTGATGTCGAATCTAATTTGTCGCTCAGAGGTGAGTTTGCCTATCTAAAACCAGGGGCCCCTAAAGGAACTGATTTTGACAGTGAAGTCACTTCTTATGTTGACGACTTTGAAGGCTCCCAAAATGGCATTAGTTTACTTACCCCGCAGTCTTGGTTTTTGTCTAGCCGTCCTAAAGGACTTGGTCGTGTTTATGCACAAGGTTCAGAAGATGACAATGGATACCAAAACGGATTTGACAGGGCTCATTTAAATTGGTATACAGTGGACCCAATTTTTTATAGTGGACAACGTCCAGGCGAAATAACGGATGAAGACATCTCAAGTCTTTATACCAGACGTGTATTTATTGACGAACTATTCCCTCAAGTAGATTTAGTGACTGGGCAATACACCATTATAAATACTCTTGATTTAGTTTACAACCCGTCAGAAAGAGGGCCTTATAATTACCAACAAGGGGCTGAAGACGGAGTTTTAGACGCGCCTCAAAACAGTTGGGCAGGTATATCCAGACAACTGACGTCAACAGATTTTGAGCAGGCAAATGTTGAGTATATTGAATTTTGGCTTATGGATCCATTTTTAGACAACCCGTCTAATCCTGGTGGAAAACTAGTTTTAAATTTAGGAAATATTTCAGAAGATGTGATCAAAGATGGTAAAAAGCAATACGAGAATGGGCTTCCCGAAGATGGAGACATTAGTCTTTTACCTATATCAAGCTGGGGCTCTGTAAGCCCACAAAATCAATCTCTAATTTATGCCTTTTCATCTCAGGGTGCCGAGCGTAATAATCAGGATGTTGGGCTTGATGGCTATGATGATGCTGAAGAAATAGCCAGTACAGATCCACGATTTGCAGCGTTTTCAGGTCTAGAAGACCCAGCAAATGACAACTATGAATACTACTTAAATACTGAGGGTGATATATTTGAGCGCTACAAAAAATACAATGGATTGGAAGGCAACTCTCCTGATACATTTTCAGAGACCAATCGAGGGTCTACAACGCAGCCCGATGTTGAGGACATCAACAGGGATAATACAATGAATACGATCGATAGTTATTTTGAGTATGAAATAGATATTTCGACTGCGGATTTTAATAATTCAAACAACCCCTATATTGTTGACCGAAAGTCAATTACAAATATTACGTTGCCAAACGGTGCCCCGTCAGGGATTATCAATTGGTACCAGTACAGAATACCTCTTTCGGAATTTACAAATGCTGTTGGGGGAGTTTCTGACTTTAGATCCGTTCGTTTTGCCCGTCTTTACCTTAAAGAATTTACAGAAACAACAGTACTTCGATTTGGTACCTTAGACTTGGTACGAAGTGACTGGCGTCGTTATCAGCTGTCTTTGGATGAAGATTCTAATGCGGCAACCCAGCTCGAAGCGACTGATTTTAGTGTTGGTATTGTGGGCGTTCAAGAAAATGATGGAAGTTATGTATCCCCTCCCGGCGTTGAACGGGAGCAGTTAAACAATAATAACAGCATTGTCCGACAAAATGAACAATCTCTAGTTGTAGATGTTTGCGAATTAGAAAGTGAGGATGCAAGAGGGGTCTTTAAAAATATTAACGTGGATATGCGTCAGTATAAAAAACTAAAAATGTTTATTCATGCAGAGGATGGTGAAGCCGGTAGCTTTAATCAGGGGGAATTAGTTGGTTTTATAAGAATGGGTAATGACTTTACTCAAAATTATTACCAAATTGAAATTCCTCTAAGAAAATCATCGGGAGCAACAGGTGCTTCAGATACTGAAGTATGGCCAGAATATAATGAGATAGATATTCCTTTAGAGTTTCTAGAACAAATTAAATCTTTAGGGATTAGCTTGGGGACTTTAGGAAACGAAGACCCTACTTATTATAACATTATAGACGGAGAGTTACAAGAAAACCCTGTTGGAGAATTTGATTCTTTTTCATTAAACTTTAGCTCTACTATTAATGAAGCGCCTATAGAGCAACGAATTGCCATAAAAGGAAATCCAAACTTTGGAGATGTTCGTACCTTGATGGTTGGTGTTAAAAACATAGGAGCTAACTCCCAGTGTGCGGAAGTTTGGTTCAATGAGCTTCGACTTGCAGAAATGGATAACCAAGGGGGATGGGCTGCCATTATGAGCATGGACTCTAACATTGCTGACTTCATGAATGTGAATGCCACAGCGAAGCGAACCACTACAGGCTTTGGAAGCATAGAACAAGGTCCGAATGAGCGAAGTCGCGAAGATTTAAAACAATATGATTTTGTTACTAACATGAATATTGGGCAGTTATTACCAAAAAAATGGGGCCTAGAAATCCCTTTTAATTATGGTCAAAGTGAAGCGCTAATAACGCCAGAATACGATCAGCAGTATAAAGATTTACAGCTCCAAAGTAGATTAGATGCCGCTGAGACTTCCGAAGATCGACAACGAATTAAATCTCAGTCAGAAGATTACACAAAAAGAAAGAGCATTAATTTTATTGGGGTTAGAAAACAGCGTACAGGCGATGCCGAGCCTAGAGTGTATGATGTTGAGAATCTAACAATGAATTATTCGTACAATGAAATAAAGCATCGAGATTTTGAAATCGAAAACTCATTAGATCAAAATGTAAGGGTAGGAGCTAATTATAGCCATAGTTTCAAGCCGCTAAAATTTGAGCCGTTCAAGAAAAACGATTCTCTTTTCATGAATAAATACTGGAAACTAATAAAAGATTTTAATCTAAACTTACTGCCTTCAACACTAGCTGTAAATTCAGATTTTATAAGACAATTTAACAGTCAAAAATTTAGAGACGCTGGCTTGGGTGCTGATAATATTTCAATAGATGAATTGATTAGAAGAAACTACACGTTTGACTTTCAATATACTGTCAATTACGAACTTACAGAAGGTTTACGTCTTAATTTTACTGCAGCAAACAATAACATTGTTAGGAATTATTTTATTGACGACAACTTGGATGGTGACCAAGATCCTAGTCTTGGTGTTTGGGATCGTTTCTTCGACTTTGGGGACCCTAATAGGCACACTCAACAGCTAGGGATTAACTATGAATTGCCTTTAAATAAATTCCCTGCACTTAGTTTTGTAACCTCTAATTATTCTTACACAGGAGACTTTCAGTGGAATAAAGGATCTGACCTATTTGGGGATATAAGTATTGATGGGCAGAACTATGACCTTGGGAATTCAATATCTAATGCCAGTCAGCATAATTTGAATACCTCATTAGATATGCGAAAATTATACCGCTATTTGGGCTTAAAGAAATCGAGAAGTTCTAAGCGATCAGCTAGAGGTTTTGATGATAATGCAAAACCCAAAGGCGCTTCTAAAGCTAAAAAGTTTAACTGGAAAGATTTTGGAATTAGTTTATTAACGGGTATAGACAGAGCTCAAATTAATTACTCCGAAAGTAATAGTTCATTTTTGCCGGGATACCTTCCAACCCCTGGGTTTTTAGGAACTCTAAGACCTACTGCCGAATACACCTTTGGTAGTCAGCGTGACATTAGAAGAATAGCGGCCGAAAAGGGGTGGCTTACAACCTATTCACAATTTAATCAGCAATACACCGAAACTCATAATCAAAATGTAGATTATGCAATTAATATGGAGCCAATATCAGATTTAAAAATTGATCTGAATGGCGGGAAAACCTATGCGACTAACTATGCCGAAAGCTTTAATACGACAGATTCTAACGGCGATGGCTTGAGTAATGTGTATAATTCACTCATTCAAAATACTTTTGGAAACTTCAACATATCAACTTCATTAATTAAAACAGCTTTCAGTCAAAGTGATGAGAACAGCTCAGTTCCATTCGATACGTTTAAAACCAATCGTCTGGTGGTGGCCAATCGATTGGCTCGTGAGTTTTATGGATCCACCCCGTACACTACAGACGCAGAAGGGTACCCTGAAGGATTTGGAAAAAACAGTCAAGCGGTTTTATTACCGTCCTTTTTAGCAGCCTATTCAGGAAAAAAATCAAATAAGGTTAGTCTAGATGCATTCAGAGACATACCAATTCCAAATTGGACGTTGAAATACACTGGGCTTATGAGAAATAAATGGTTCAAAAAGCGCTTCAAAAGATTTTCACTAACCCATGGTTACAATGCCTCTTATACGATTAATCAGTTTAGAACCAACCTAGACTACGTGGCTGCAGATCCAAATATAGAATATGCATCCCAAGCCCTAGACACAAAAGATCAGTCCGGAAACTTCAAGGCACAGACACTCTACAGTAATGTTAATTTAGTAGAGCAATTTAGTCCACTAATTAAAATAGATATGGAGATGAAAAACTCTATTAAGCTAACCGCCGAAGTTAAAAAAGACCGAAGCTTATCCTTGAGTTTTGATAACAACCTTCTTACTGAAATTCAAGGTAACGAATATATTTTTGGTTTAGGCTATCGAATTAAGGACCTAAGAATACGCTCCAAGTTAGCAGGTCCCCGAAATATTATTAAAAGTGATTTAAATATGAAGGCGGATATTTCTATGCGAAATAACAAAACTATTATTAGGTATTTAGATCTCGACAACAATCAAGTCAGTGCAGGTCAAACTATTTGGAGCATGCGTTATGCAGCAGATTACGCTTTCAGTAAAAACTTAACCGCAATATTCTACTTTGATTATGCATTTTCAGAATATGCGATATCAACAGCTTTCCCTCAAACAACAATCCGATCAGGCTTTACCTTGAGGTATAATTTTGGAAATTAAATAAACGAATTATAAACACACAGTTATGAATACACCATCAGATTTAAAATACACCAAAGACCACGAATGGGTCAAAATAGAAGGAGACACACTAACCATTGGCATTACTGATTTTGCCCAAGGCGAATTGGGGGATATTGTTTATGTAGAAGTAGACACTTTAGATGAATCTCTTGACGAAGAGGCTGTTTTTGGGACTGTAGAAGCAGTAAAGACTGTGTCAGACTTATTCATGCCAGTAGCAGGGGAAATAGTAGAATTTAACCAGATTCTTGAAGAAGAACCTGAAAAAGTAAATGACGATCCTTACGGAGAGGGCTGGATGATTAAAATAAAAGTAACGGATTCTACAGATTTAGACTCACTTCTAAATGCTGATGATTATAAATCTTTAATAGGTGCTTAAGAAGAATTTTATTTACGCGCTTTCTATATTTTACACCATTGCACTTACCATTTTGAGTTTAATACCCCTTAAAGACTTACCAAATTTAAATACAGGTTTTGATGATAAAATTGGACACTTCTTATTTTATGCCATATTTTGTATGACATGGTTTTTGAGCTTTCACTCTCTTAAAATAAAAAGAAGTTTATTTGCCGCTACTGCTTTCTCAATTCTGTTTGGCTTGATTATTGAGCTATTACAAGGAGAAGTATCTTATTATAGAACCACAGATGTTTATGATTTTTTAGCAAATACTCTGGGGACTCTCACTATGGCTACATTAATACAACTAAAAAAGGAAGTTATAATTAAAAAGCTGTAAACCTTTATGTATTTGTTAAATTTTTAATTAATTTTAACCCAAGATAAAAGAACACCGATATGGAATCAAAGAAAAGCCCAAAGGCGGACGTTAGTAGAAATGGCTCAATTTATTTTGCAGTTGGATTAGCGTTAATGCTGTTTTTGACATACACGACAATTAATTACAAAACATACGATAAATCATTAATTGACATTGGTCAATTAGATTTAGAGGCTGATCTTGATGAAGAAATTCCTTTGATTGATCAGATAAAGCCACCACCACCACCACCACCACCACCAGCAGCTCCTGAAGTGATTGATATAGTTGAGGATGAAGAAGAAATTGAAGAAACAGTTATAGAGTCTACAGAGACCGATCAAGATGAAGAGATCGAAGTTGAAGATATTGTTGTCGAAGAGTTCTATGAAGACGTAGAGGTTCCATTTTCAGTTATTGAAAATGTTCCAGAATATCCAGGCTGTGAGAAAGGTTCTAATGCTGAAAAACGTAAATGTATGTCTGCTAAGATTGCCAAGTTTGTTCAGCGAAAGTTTAATACAGACTTAGCAGGTGATTTAGGCCTGTCAGGAAGACAGCGTATTAATGTGATTTTTAAAATTGATAAGAATGGAAATGTTGTTGGTGTTCGTTCAAGAGCTCCTCATCCACGTCTCGAACAAGAAGCCGCACGTGTTATTAACATGTTACCTAAAATGAAGCCAGGTCGTCAGCGCGGAAAAGCGGTAATAGTCCCTTATTCACTTCCTATTACGTTCCAGGTGCAAGATTAATAAATGCATATACCAAAACAAAAAATCTCGCTATTGCGGGATTTTTTGTTTTCTCTACTTAAGGTATAGCTGTTTTTTCTCGTAGTCGATAATCGCATTCCCAGCTTTTAAAAGATCAGCTCCTATAATCCCATGAACAGGTAAAGATTCTATAGATTCAAAAGCATTATTTACGTAGCTCAAATCTATTAATGTAATTTGAAATTTTTTAGAGGACCAACCTCTAATATTTATACTATTGTTTTTTGATAAAAGTGTGGTCAATTTGTTTGGGCCAGCCCCCGTAGCTTTAATCATGGACGTTTCGGACTTTAACTTAAATTTATCCTCAAGCTTTAGGTCTATGAAAGTGGACGATGCTCCAGTGTCTAATATAAACCAACCTTTAACACCATTTATTTTTGATATAATTTTAAAGTGATTGGATGCAATTTGATGCATCTTAATCTTATAGTAAGATTTAGTGTTAAGAAAATTAGATAAAGAAAGTGCAGTTGTATTCAAAGCAAATTATTTTTTACAAATATACTATTCAAAATCTTACTTTTGCAATATGATAATCACAGATACGCATACACATTTATATAGTGAACAATTTGATGAAGATAGAGTTGAAGTTATTGAACGCGCTTTAGCTGCAGGAGTAACTCGTTTTTTTATTCCAGCAATTGATTCTACATACACAGAGGCTATGTATGCCTTGGAAGCTAGCTATCCAAACAACATGTATTTAATGACAGGAGTACACCCAACACATGTCAATGCTAATTATTTAGAAGAATTGAATCACGTCAAAGATCAATTGTCTTCTCGTAAATTTGTTGCTATTGGAGAAATCGGAATAGACCTTTATTGGGATAAGAGCACGTTAAAACTACAGCAAGAAATGTTTAGAACACAAATTCAATTAGCAAAGCAGTATGGTTTGCCAATAGTGATTCATTGTAGGGACGCTTTTGATGAGGTGTTTGAAATTTTAGAAGAAGAACAAGGAGCAGATTTGTTTGGAATTTTTCATTGTTTTACGGGGTCTTTAGAACAAGCAAAAAAAGCAATATCTTACAATATGAAGTTAGGTGTTGGAGGGGTAGTAACTTTTAAAAACGGAAAAATTGATCAATTTTTAAATCAAATTAGTTTACAGCATATTGTTTTAGAAACAGATGCTCCTTACTTATCACCCGTGCCTTTCCGAGGAAAACGAAATGAAAGCAGCTATATATTAAATGTTTTAGAAAAACTTTCTGATATTTATGCGATCTCAATAAAAGAGCTTGCGTTAATCACAACTGAAAACTCAAAATCTATTTTTAAAAAATAAGCAAATGAAGCCTCAAATCCTATTACTATACACCGGCGGTACCATTGGGATGATAAAAGATCCTCTCACCGCCTCTTTACAGGCTTTTGATTTCGCCTCTCTTTTAGATAAGATTCCAGAATTAAACTTATTAGATTGCTCTATAGACACGGTCTCTTTTGAGACGCCCATAGATTCTTCTAACATTAATCCATCACATTGGATAGAAATTGCATCCATTATTGAAAAAAACTACGCTACTCATGACGGTTTTGTGGTTTTGCACGGAAGTGACACCATGAGTTATTCAGCATCAGCGCTTAGCTTCATGCTAGAGAATCTTTCTAAGCCAGTAATTTTTACGGGGTCTCAATTACCGATAGGGGATTTGCGTACAGACGCAAAAGAAAACCTAATAACAGCCATTCAAATTGCGGCGCTACAGAACAATAATAAAGCTGTTATTAAAGAAGTTGGGCTATATTTTGAGTATAAACTATACAGAGGTAACCGAACCACTAAAATTAACGCAGAATATTTCCAAGCTTTCGCATCATTGAACTTTCCGGCCTTAATTACTTCTGGGGTTCATTTAAACGTACAGCACGAATTATTGCTTAAAAATTATTCACAAGCACCCCTAATTGTCCATAAGACATTAGATACCAACGTAGCGTTAGTGAAGTTGTTTCCTGGAATCACAGCCACAGTATTGAAGTCTATTTTAGATATCCCACAGCTTAAGGCTGTTGTTGTTGAAACCTATGGAAGTGGCAATGCGACTACCGACGACTGGTTTCTTAAAACGATTGAAGACGCGATAGCTAAAGGAATCTACATAATCAATGTGACACAGTGTGCAGGCGGCAGTGTTCAAATGAATCAGTACCACACTGGAAAACTACTAGAAGGCCTAGGGGTTATATCAGGAAATGATATGACTACAGAGTCTGCTCTAACGAAACTAATGTATATGTTGGCGCTCAAAATTTCAAGGAAAATGTTTAAAACTGTTTTTGAAACCGACCTTCGTGGTGAAATATCTTAAAATTAGCAGTCAAAAATTTTAAAAATCAAACAATTTTCTCTTTATTTGACCTGCGAATAAGCAAACCTAGAGAGGTGGCCGAGTGGCTTAAGGCGCACGCTTGGAAAGCGTGTATACGGCAACGTATCGAGGGTTCGAATCCCTTCCTCTCTGCAATCACCTATATAAGAGTGGTTTATCAGTGATTATTGTTGCGGGATTAATCAGTGAAAATTTATTATGTTAATAATTCAATGACTTTTGTCATTTTTGTTTTCGTAACTATTTTTTTTTCATATATTTAACTCCTAAATAAAAATAAATTTTTTAATAAATTAAGAATAGAACAATGAAAAAACTATTTCCAATTCTAGCTATCGCTTTTATGATGGCATTCGGGTCTGTTAGCGCCGCTGCAAACGTAAACATTAACACAACTACAATTGTTACCCCATTACAAGACGATGCTGATACATCTGAAGCTGAGTCTTTAGGGTTTCATCAAGAACTTAAAAAACGATTCATCGAAGGGGGACCTGGTTTTATGGGAATCGTATTATTATGTCTTATATTAGGACTTGCAATTGCAATTGAAAGAATTATATTTTTAAATCTTTCAACTACAAATTCAAAAAAATTAACTGAAGATGTTGAAAGTGCACTTGCTTCAGGAGGATTAGATGCAGCTAAGGAAGTTTGTAGAAATACAAAAGGACCTATTGCATCCATATTCTATCAAGGTCTTGACCGCGCTAACGAAGACTTAGAGTCTGCCGAAAAAGCAGTGGTTGCTTACGGTGGAGTTCAAATGGGACAGTTAGAGAAAAATGTATCTTGGATTTCTTTATTTATTGCACTTGCTCCTATGTTAGGATTTATGGGAACAGTAATTGGAATGATACAAGCTTTTGATAAGATTGAAGCTGCTGGAGATATGCAGCCATCACTTGTTGCTGGAGGTATTAAAGTAGCTCTTCTAACAACGGTATTTGGTCTTGTTGTAGCTATTATATTACAAGTCTTTTATAACTATATCATTGCTAAAATAGATAGCATTGTAAATGATATGGAAGATGCTTCTATTTCATTAATGGATATCTTGGTTAAAAACAAAAAATAATAACACCTCAATACTAAATCAGATAATTATGGATTTACAAAAATTATTGAAGATTGTAGCTATTGTCATCGGTGTGATTTCAATCTTCTTCCTTGGGAGGATTTTATCTGCAGGAGATGAGGCTATAAAAGCAGGTGAAAGTAGCGGAATTGTAAACGTATTCATGTACGTTTCTTATGCGGTACTTTTAATCGCTCTGCTAATAGTCTTATCATTTACGGTACTAAATTTAGTCTCAAACACATCTGGGTTTAAAAACACGCTTATTGGAATAGGCGCTTTTGTAGTATTATCTTTACTTTGTTACTTCGGTTTTGCAAATGGCGTTGAAGCACCACTGAAAGATGGTGATATGCTATCTGCAAATGGATCTAAGCTCATAGGAGCTGGTCTTTACTTATTTTATTTCTTAGCACTTATTGCTGGAGGAATTATGTTAGGATTTGGAATCAAAAAAATGATAAAATAACATGGCTAAACGATCCGCACCAGAAGTGAATGCTGGCTCAATGGCCGACATCGCCTTCTTACTATTGATATTTTTCTTAGTGACAACAACTATAGAAAAGGATTCTGGTATTAACCGGAAACTTCCTCCTATTGAAGAGCTTGAAGAAGACGTTGTTATCAAGCAAAAGAATATTTTCACAGTTCTTCTAAACGGTAAAGATCAATTACTTGTCGAAGATGAGTTGATGGAGCTTAAAGATTTGCGAACTGCAGCCGTTGAGTTTTTAGATAACAATGGAGATAAGTCATGTACTTATTGTAAGGGACTTAAAGACCCTGCATCTTCAGATAATCCAGACAAAGCAATTATATTGTTAAAAAATGAACGTGAAACTTCGTATGCAGCTTATATCTCTGTTCAAAACGAACTGGTAGCGGCTTATAATGTGCTTAGAAACAGACGTGGCTACGAATTAGGGTCTAAAGAAGGCTTTAAGGATATGAGTTTTGTAGAAATGCAAATGAACTATAAAGATGCTCGATTTGTTGGAAACAAAGTAAAGTTAAAAGCAGTGATTGATCAGATAAAACTAGAGTTCCCGCAAAAACTTTCTGAAGCACAGTAGTTAAAATTAAAAAGAAAATAAGATGTCAAAATTTAAAAAGAAAAAAGACGGTGGCACACCACCTATTTCTACGGCTTCACTTCCGGATATTGTATTTATGTTATTATTCTTTTTCATGGTTGCAACAGTCATGCGTGAAAATTCACTTAAAATACAAAATGCACTCCCTGTTGCTAACCAAGTAGAGAAACTTGACAAAAAAAACCCTGTTAGTTATATCTATATGGGGAAGCCTAGTTCAGGATATGAAAAGTTTGGAACAGAAGCACGAGTTCAGCTCAATGATCAATTTGCTAATCTTAATGAAGTTGGTGCTTTTATCAGCGCTGAGAGAGCGGCCTTAAGAGAAGAACTAATCCCTTTCCTCACCGTGGCACTTAAAGTAGATAGGGATGCTAATATGGGTATTGTAGGAGATGTTAAACAAGAGCTTAGAAAAGTCAATGCACTTAAAATTAACTATACTACGGGTGTAGGTGATGCAATGACAAACATGAAATAAAATTCTAATTTTTATATTCAAAAAGGCATTCTTATTAGAGTGTCTTTTTTTGTTTAATTTAGTAAAGTAATTTAAGTTCTAGTATATGAGATTGTATTTTTTTTTAGCACTTTTTTTAAACTGTTTCTCAACACTACAGTCACAAGTCGATTACACAATTGAGCAAGATAGTTTGTACAGGGAAGATCAGTTTTATTTGAGCGTAACCTATAATGCTCTAATTAATCTACCTAATAATGTTTCTCAGAACAGCTTTTCAACGGGTGTTCATTTAGGAGCTATTAGAGACTTCCCCTTAAATAAACGTCGTAATATTGCTTTGGCATTAGGTTTGGGGTATTCTTTCAACTCATTTAATCAAAACATTAGAATTAGTGGATCTAATCCAACTACTTACACAACAATAGAAGACTCCAATTACTCCAAAAATAATTTTTCTCAACATTTTTTAGAAGCTCCTTTGGAGTTTAGATGGCGGACTTCTAAAGCCGATAGTTATAAGTTTTGGCGTGTTTATACAGGACTAAAACTTGGGTATCTTATAGCCTCCAAATCTGTTTTTGACGACGGCTCTACATTGGAGAGCCAACGAAATCTAAAGGACTTAAACCGTCTGCAGTATGGGTTGACTTTAAGCGTAGGGTATAATACATGGAATGGTTACATTTATTATGGATTGAACCCTGTTTTTGATCATGTTTCTACGACAAGTTTACAGCCCATTGAAATGAGTGCTTTAAAAATTGGTCTTATTTTTTACATACTATAACCACTTACTTACAATTAAAATCTGTGGTATAATCCCAATAATGAGCCCAATAATGAGCTCTTTCATACTGTGAGCGTTTAAATGTAATCTCGAACTAGCCATGGCTCCCATGATTAGTATAAACACAATGACCACGTTGCTTATTGACACTCCAAAGTGTAAGTTTGTTAGTATCATAAACATAAAAGTGGCGCTCACAGCCATCATATGAATACTAGCTTTAACTTTACATACAGATAAGGCCAACCCTGTTAAGATGGTAACTAATGTCCCCATAATAAAATAGTGTAGTTCTATACATTCAGATTTAGGCAACACATGAAACCCTAAATAAATCATAATTATACTATTTAAAAGCAATGGCCAAATTCTCTCTTTGGCAGTTTTTAGATGAATGCTTTGCACTACTTTTAGTTTTTTCAAAATAACATATAATAGCAAAGGAAGTAATAAGCTCCAAAAAACGATTAACAGTAACCAATACACAATTTTAGTTGGGAGGTATTGAGTAGTTGCGATAGAAAAAAAATAAATGGCAGCGACCCAAGGCATCAACAGAGGATGTAACAAATAAGAAATGCTTTTCAAAAAATAAGTTAGCATAGTGAAAATTGTGAGTGGCGTCCTTCATAAAAATAGGTTATTTATGTCATAAAACCACCTAAAATCGATCAGATGCTTTTAAGATTCCTAATCAATCGTAAAATGACCGACTTTAATCGGTGCCTATTTGTTAAAATTTCTTAATTTTGCGACCTTAATAGCAATTAATAATGAGCACGACATTTCCTGATTATAAAGGACTTAACTTACCAAACATAGCAGATGAAGTGCTAAAGTTTTGGGAAGAACACAATATCTTTGATAAAAGTATTACGACTCGCAACGGTCAAAAACCTTTTGTGTTCTTTGAGGGACCTCCATCAGCTAATGGATTGCCAGGGGTACACCATGTTTTAGCACGTGCTATAAAAGATATTTTCCCTCGTTACAAAACCATGAAAGGCTTTCAAGTAAAGCGTAAAGCAGGTTGGGACACCCATGGATTGCCAATAGAGTTAGGAGTTGAAAAAGAACTTGGAATTACGAAGGAAGATATAGGTAAAACAATTTCTGTAGAAGATTATAACGCTGCCTGTAGAACAGCAGTAATGCGTTATACAGACGTTTGGAATGATCTAACTCAAAAAATGGGCTACTGGGTTAATATGGACGATCCTTATGTAACTTATGACCCTAAATACATGGAGAGTGTTTGGTGGCTACTCAAGCAAATTTATAATAAAAACCTTATCTATAAAGGTTACACGATTCAACCATATTCTCCAAAAGCTGGAACGGGACTAAGCTCGCACGAACTAAACCAGCCAGGCACCTATCAAGATGTCACTGATACCACAATCGTAGCGCAATTTAAAGCAATACAGGAATCACTTCCAGAGTTTTTGCAACATAAAGGTCCAATTCTGTTTTTAGCTTGGACTACAACTCCATGGACATTACCCAGTAATACAGCTTTAACTGTAGGGCCAAAAATAGAGTATGTACTTGTAAAGACCTACAATCAGTATACTTTTGAACCAGCCAGCGTTGTAGTTGCAAAACCCCTTGTTGCTAAACAATTTAGCGGAAAATTTAAAGAAGTAGATACCGCCACAGGACTAGAGGGTTATAAATCTTCAGATAAAAAAATACCATTCTTTGTAGAAAGTTCATTCATAGGGAAAGATTTAGTGGGTATCTCTTATGAGCAATTACTAGATTATGCTTTGCCAAATGACAACCCAGAAAACGCATTTAGAATTATATCAGGGGACTTTGTAACTACTGAAGACGGAACTGGTATCGTGCATACAGCACCAACATTTGGTGCTGATGATGCGGTTGTTGCAAAACAAGCAACGCCCGAAATCCCCCCCTTATTGGTAAAAGACAGCGATGATAATTTAGTGCCGCTAGTAGATTTACAAGGTCGGTTTAGACCTGAAGTATCCGATTTTGCTGGTCGATACGTTAAAAACGAATACTATCCAGAAGGGGAAGCTCCTGAAAAATCAGTTGACGTAGAGCTAGCGATTAAGTTAAAGACAGAAAATAAAGCATTCAAAGTCGAAAAGTACAAGCATAGTTACCCTAACTGCTGGAGAACTGATAAACCTATTTTGTATTATCCACTAGATTCATGGTTTATAAAAGTTACGGATGTTAAGGAGCGCATGTTTGAGCTTAATAAAACGATTAACTGGAAGCCCAAAAGTACAGGTGAAGGCCGTTTTGGAAACTGGTTAGCAAATGCAAACGATTGGAACCTTTCCCGTTCTCGCTATTGGGGAATCCCACTACCAATTTGGAGAACTGAAGATGGAAAAGAAGAAATTTGTTTAGGTTCTGTTGAAGAATTAAAATCAGAAATGCAAAAAGCAGTTAGTGCAGGCGTCTTGGAGAAAGCTATTTTTGAAGACTTTGTAGTAGGCGATAACTCAGATGAAAATTATGCTAAGATTGACTTACATAAAAACATTGTAGACACCATTACCTTGGTGTCTACATCGGGACAACCTATGCACCGAGAAAGTGATTTAATAGATGTTTGGTTTGACTCCGGAAGTATGCCTTATGCACAATGGCATTATCCATTTGAAAATAAAGAACTTATTGATCAAAATAAAGCCTTCCCTGCTGATTTTATTGCAGAAGGTGTGGATCAAACACGTGGGTGGTTTTATACGCTTCATGCGATTGGAACAATGGTTTTTGATTCTGTAGCTTATAAAAATGTGGTATCAAACGGTCTTGTCTTGGACAAAAATGGACAAAAAATGTCTAAACGTTTAGGCAATGCAACAGATCCTTTCGAAACGTTAGCAACATATGGTGCTGATGCTACTCGTTGGTACATGATTAGTAACGCCAATCCGTGGGATAATTTAAAATTTGATTTAGAGGGCATAGAAGAAGTAAAGCGTAAATTCTTTGGAACACTTTACAATACTTATGCGTTTTTTACATTGT
>CAJIZJ010000003.1 GCA_905181825.1 uncultured Flavobacteriaceae bacterium | reverse complement strand
CTTACAGTGAATATGATAGAGAATTTATCTCTAGTTTTCCATCGACTTTTATTTCTGAAATTTTATCTTAGATATTCATAATAAGTATGTGTTGGATGATGCGTTTTATACGGTTATAGGACTAAATACTATTGATAGTAAAGCTATTTTTTCAAGTCAACAATCATTTAGTATCGTTGACCCTTATGTGAATTTAGTCTATGTTTCAGACTTTGGTTTAAATATTAACTCTGGGGTCCCATTTTATTTATAACCTTAACTCTTCCTTTACAATCAAACATACAAATAATGGATATATAAAGTTATTTGGTTCGTTTAGTACTTCTTATATTACGCCATCATTATCACATTTATATGGAGATTTTGGTACTAACCCATTCTTAAGTCCAGAAGAGAATCGAACGATAGAAACCGGAACAGAATTTACATTTAACAAGAATCTTAGGGTTTCAGAACTGTTTTTCAACAGAGAGTAAAAAAATACAGTATTATGGGTTGATGGTGGGTATCAAAACGCAGCGGACCTCTTACATGCTAGAGGGGTTGAGTTAGAACTAAATGCAAGTTTTCTGGAGAACGTTTCAATACAGACGAATTATACATTTGTAGAATACAAGGAAGATTTAGCCAGAAGAATCCCAAAGCATAAAGTCAATTTCAAAGTGGGTTATGAAATTACATACTTTACTTATGCTTCTTTGTCGTATCAATACACACACGAGATATTTGAAAACAGTTTTTCACCCCTTTTAGACAGTTTTAATCTTTTTAATCTGTATTTCAGTCACCAACCTTGGGAGAAAAAAATAAAATTCTTTGGAGGTATTGACAATCTTCTTAACCAAAAATTTGAAGAAATCCCGGGCTACACAACAAAAGGGAGAAATGTAAGGTTAGGGTTTACTTTGACTATATAATTAATCAAGGTACATACTTTGTGCATGTGGCACAAAAGTGTCGGAATCCATAATTGGAATAATTCCGTGTTCATTAATTCCAAATCTTCCAGAGCTTTCAATAGCTAAAAGTGCTGCAGCAAGCATAGGCTCTTCAATAGTTCCTAAAACGCCGTAATTGGTGATAGATTCTTTGACTTCAATATCAGGAACTAATCCGGTAGATGGAACCACTTGGTCATCTTTATTAACGGTTATCGCCACTAGGGGTTGAAGCGCATATAAATGGCCTGGGTTAGCGCCTTGTCTTTGGAAATTAGAAGAGTCGTAAATGGTTGTGGAGGCTTGAGATTTACCAACAGTTTGGGTTCCTATTTGAATTACTTCTATATAAGACCTTAGGCTGTTTATAATCATTTCACTTGCAGACGCTGAGCTACCAGATGTTAAAACATAGACTTTATTTAAATTGAGCGCATTTATAGATCCTCCTTGAGGAGATAACGAGTTGGAAAAATTGAAATTTGTGTTGTTATTTTGTAAATCGGTGTTGTATTGAAGTTTTGCAAATACTCCATCTGAAAACCCAGTAATCATACTGCCTAAAGCAGCTGAGGAATTCACACTCCCGCCAGGGTTATATCTAAGGTCTAGAATTAAGTGTTGAATATTTTGAGCTTGAAAATCACCAAAGACTGCATTTAGTTGACTGTCAAATTCGGATATAAAACCATTATACATTAGGTATCCTACGTTTTCATCATTCAAATTAAATACCTTTGTTTTGAAAATAGGATTTTCTGAATAAATAGTTTTGGTTAGTGTGATCGTTTCTGCCGTATTAGTTAGGATGTCGTCTTCTGGTTCGTCAGTTCCATTGTCGTCGTAAGTAGCCAATCCAATACTGTAGTTATCAGCAGCAATAAGGGATTGAAGGTTTTCTGTAGTTAATGTCTGGTTGTCAATTTTATTAAAAATTTGACCTCTTGTTAGCGGAGTACTACTAGCATCGCTATTTGGTAACACTAATCTTACGATTCCATAAATATTGCTTGTACTCCCAGGAACATAATAAAAGTTAAATTCTGCACCATTTCTTTTTGTGACTCCGCTAAATTGTTCTTCCAATGCAATGTAGTCATTGGTAATCCAACTAAACCGGTCTATAGATTGTCGGTCATAAATAACACTTTCAAATAAAGATTCTGGGCTTTCAAAGCCATCTAAGTAAGTTTGATACTCACTACTTGACCCAAATCGATCGTTGGCAAGGTTAGGACTATTTTCTTTATATAGATAAGCGAAATTCATACCTTTCCATACAAAGTCTTTAATTTCAAAGCTATTTGATGGAGAGTCATCATTATCTTTAAAACAACTAGACAATAGACTCATAGTAATTAAAACAATTGTGTATTTAAAAAATGATTTCATAAGTGTAATTTATAGACTATTTTTTTTAGCTTTGATACTCAAACCTCTAATTTAAACTAATTATTACAAAACAAAAATTATTATTGAACTTGTAACAATTTATTAACTGAGTCGTCTTTAATACATAACATAACCCCAATGTCTATTTTGAGTGAATCAGAGTTTTTATTAATCATCAGCCCATTCAAGGACAAGATGTTTAGAGTAGCCAGACGGATTTTGGTTTCTTTAGAAGAAGCTGAAGACGCTACTCAAGAAGTTGTTTTGAAATTATGGAGGAACAAAGACAAATTAGCGAATTACAAAAACCATGAAGCTTATGCGATTACAATGATCAAAAACTGGTGTTATGATAAATTAAAATCTAAACACACTCAGAATATAAAAATAGTTCACAATAACTATGAAGATCATAGCCAGTCATTAATGAAGTCTATCGAAGTTAAAGATAGCCTTTGTTGGGTAGGTTTTCATATGGATAGCTTGCCATCAAACCAAAAGCTTATCTTACAATTAAGAGATATAGAGCATTTTGAATTTAGTGAAATAGCGAGTATGTTAGATATGAATGAAACTGCAATTAGAGTATCGCTTTCAAGAGCAAGAAAAACAATTAGAGAAAAATTAACTCAGACCCATAATTATGGAATTAAATAAAATAGAAGGTCTTTTAGAAAAATATGATGAGGGCGCTACATTGCTCATTGAGGAAGCGCAGCTAAGGAATTATTTTTCTCAAGAAACCGTCCCTCATCATTTAGAACCATATAAACAGCTATTCTCTTACTTTGAATCGGACACAAAACAGTTAGCTCAAAGAGCTATTAAATTGAGCACTGAAAAACCAAGAAGGTATCGTTTGTACGCTTCTGTTGCTGCGTCAATTGTGATTTTATTTACGGCGTTTGTTAGTATAACTACAAAAATGGATAATTCTGTACACTCTGAAGACGAATTATATGCCTACAATGAAACATTAAAAGCATTTCAATTGATTGCTAATAACATGAACAAGAGTCATGAGGCTTTAAATAGTTTAAATATAATATCATCGTCTTTTGAAAAAGGTAAAAATAACATTTTCATATTAGAAAAATTTAATAAATCAACCCATAAAATATTTAATTTAAAATAAACAATAATGAAAAAAACAGCAATAATTCTAAGTATAATTTTAAGCCCTTTTCTTGTAACTGCCCAAGCTTTTTTTGATAAATATGAAGATATGGATCAAGTTGTTTCTGTAGTTATTAATCAAAAAATGTTTGAAATGTTGGGCGATGTTGAAACAAATGATGCAGATTCAGAATCATTTACTAAGATGGTTAAAAGTTTAAAAAACTTAACCGTATACACGACTTCTAGTTTGAAAGTCACTAAGTCCTTGGAAAAGGATATCGCTAAATATATCAAGAGTTCTGACTTAGAAGAACTCATGCGTATCAAAGATGGCGACAGTAGTATAAAGTTTTATGTTCTTGAAGGAAGTGATGATAATCATGTTAAAGAATTTTTAATGTTTGTGAAAGGTTTAACAGATGAGACTAAAAATCAAAATTCTATAATTGGCAAACAGCGTGTTGTTGAGACTGTTCTTTTGTCACTCAAGGGTGATATTGACCTACGTGAAGTTTCAAAAATAACTGATAAACTAAATGTCCCTGGTGGTGAATTATTGAAAAATGCAACTAAAGAATAGATGATGAAGTTAAACAAATACCTACTTGTTTTTACATCTTTCTTTTTACTTTCAGGCTGTACTTCAAAAGCATCCTTACAATCTTATTTTGTAGACCATGAGGGTGCCTCTGCTTTTGTGTCATATGATATTCCAATGTCTATACTAAATACTGAGAATATATTACTTTCTGAAGACCAAAGTGATGCTATTAATTCAATAGATAAACTTAATACGATAGCCTATAGCCTTGCCAGTGGTAGCTTAGAAGAATTGGAATCTGAACTAATTAATGTTAAAAATATTTTTAAGACCTCGCATTATAAGGAATTAATGAGAATGGGCCTCAACTCAGATAGAAAAGTTAAAATCATGTATCTTGAAAACGACGGCGAAGTTAATGAGATTATTGTTTTCGGATATTCTGCCGAAATGGGTTTTGCGATTGTGAGAGTTTTAGGAGACAATATGGAACTGTCTAAGATTTTAAAACTAGGCGAGGTTATTGATCAGTTTGGTACAGAAAATACCAATATTGATAACGTTATGAAGTATTTACTTTAACATTGAAAATTGAATTAAATAAAAAAACCCCCTTTTGTGAGTGATTTTTTTTTAATTTAAGCTGATTAAACCCCAGTGTAATTAGAAGGCGTTATGGCCTTTAGTTCTGACTTAATCGTGTTACTAACGTCCAAGGTGTCTATAAAGTCTGAAATGGATGTTTGAGTAATCCCTTCGTTTGTTCGTGTCAAGCCTTTGAGCGCTTCGTACGGGTTAGAATATCCTTCACGTCTCAATATTGTTTGAATAGCTTCTGCAACAACCGCCCAATTTTTGTCTAAATCTTCACTTATTTTAGCAGGGTTTAAAAGCAATTTTTGCAACCCTTTTAAGGTAGACATAAAAGCGATCATAGTATGTGCAAATGGGACACCAACATTTCTTAAAACCGTACTATCTGTTAAATCTCGTTGCAACCTTGAAATAGGTAGTTTTGCGGATAGATATTCAAATAGTGCATTAGCAATTCCTAAATTACCTTCACTGTTTTCAAAATCAATTGGATTGACTTTATGAGGCATAGCCGAACTTCCTACTTCTCCTTTTTTAATTTTTTGTTTAAAATAGTCCATCGATACATACGTCCAGAAATCACGATCTAAATCAATAACAATGGTATTAATGCGCTTTAGGGCATCAAACATAGCGGCCATATGGTCATAATGTTCAATTTGTGTGGTTGGGAATGAATGGTGTAGACCTAGTTTGTCTTTTAAAAAGTTGTTTGCAAATGATTGCCAGTCTATGGATGGATAAGCAACTTTGTGAGCATTAAAATTTCCAGTAGCACCACCAAATTTAGCCGCATTTGGAATTGTAGCTATAGTTGCAAACTGTGTTTCTAATCGTGTCACAAAGACTTCAATTTCTTTCCCTAAGCGAGTAGGGGAGGCAGGTTGTCCATGGGTTCGTGCTAGCAATGGAATTTCAGACCATTCATTTACTAAGCCTTTTAAGCAGCCGATTAGAGTATTAAACTCTGGTATGTATACCTCTGAAATAGCCTCTTTTATGCTTAGCGGTATGGCCGTATTATTAATGTCTTGAGATGTTAATCCGAAATGTATAAATTCTTTGTATTCAGAAATTTGAAGTGCATCAAATTTATCTTTAATAAAATACTCAACCGCTTTCACATCATGGTTGGTAATGCTTTCGATGTCTTTGATAGCTTGTGCATCTTTGGTAGAAAAATTTTTATAAATAGCTCTTAGGTCTTTGAAAAGGGAGCTGTCAAATTGTTTTAATTGTGGTAAAGGGATTTCACAGAGCGCTATGAAATACTCAATTTCAACAAGTACTCGATATTTTATAAGTGCTTCTTCCGAGAAAAATCCTGCAAGTGCATCTACTTTTGATCTGTATCTCCCATCAACAGGTGAGATTGCATTAAGCATAATTAAAGCCATAATCTGTAAATTTTGAAAGCTTCAAAGATAGGTATTTTCAATAGAAGATTAGTTTACTTAATTAGAAGTTTTCACGAGTTCAACCGATTATCTTAGATTTATTGTTTCCATTTTTCATTACCTTTGAGCTTTAATTATAATTTCAATGATTTTAAAGAAGAAAATTCTAGTTGGCCTAGTGCTATTATTTGTAATTGCTCAGTTTTTTAGCCCAAAAAAAAATCAAAGTGATTTAGTATCTAAAGAGGCCTTTTTTGTACAATCAAACGCGCCTAAGGAAGTCCAGAAAATATTAAATCAGGCCTGTTTTGATTGTCACAGTGATCAAACATCGTATCCTTGGTACAATTCCATTACCCCAATTAATTACTGGCTTAATAGCCATGTCAATGGAGGTAAGAAACATTTTGATATCTCAAAATGGTCAACCTATTCAGTTAAACGGAAAGCACATAAGTTAGAAGAGTTAATTGAAGAAGTACAAGAAGGTGAAATGCCTTTAACTTCTTACACTTGGACTCATAAGGAGGCAGATTTAAGTGCTGACCAGATTGAAGCCTTAGTGGATTGGGCTCAAAAAGAGATTTTTGCTTATGGACTTCTAAACAGTAATCTCATCAACAACTCAGTTGAAGACTAATTTATAAGCATATGAAATCGACTGTACTTATAATCGGTTTTGTTTTTCCGGAACCTAATTCATCTGCTGCAGGGACTAGAATGCTTCAATTAATTCACTTTTTTATAAGTCAAAACTATACTATTGTATTTGCCACTTCTTGTAAAAAATCTGATAATGCATTTGATTTATCGGCTTTAAATATTCAAATTGTAGAAATCCTATTAAATGATTCTAGTTTTGATAATTTTGTTAATGAATTGAACCCTGCTATTGTTCTGTTCGATCGTTTTATGACGGAAGAGCAGTTTGGGTGGAGAGTCGCTCAATCTTGTCCTAATGCTTTAAGAATTTTAGATACTGAAGATTTACACTTCCTTAGAAAGGCGCGTCAGAAAGCGTTTACTACCAATCAG
This sequence comes from uncultured Flavobacteriaceae bacterium, assembly GCA_905181825.1. GTDB lineage: Bacteria > Bacteroidota > Bacteroidia > Flavobacteriales > Flavobacteriaceae > Hel1-33-131. Next base: position 65,026 of record CAJIZJ010000003.1, on the reverse strand, counting down.
TCAATTGAGGATTTACTTTTCACTAGTGACACTTCCAAACGCGAATTAGCGAGTATTTATAGAAGTGATTTATCATTAGTTATATCTGAAGTTGAAATGGGACTTTTAACAGAAAAATTCAAAATAGATCCAGCTATATTGTACTATCTCCCTTTTATGATTGATGCTATTGACAGTCATTCGCAAACAGACTCCAAACCTTACGCAGATCGCTGTGATTTTGTATCCATCGGAAACTTTTTACATCTTCCCAATTTGGATATGGTTCGGTATTTAAAAAAAGATATTTGGCCTAAAATACGAAGGGAGCTTCCTGGAGTTAAACTTCATATTTATGGAGCCTATGACAGTGCCAATATTAAAGAAATGCACAATGAATTTGAAGGCTTTTTAGTTCATGGCTATGTTATAGATGCTTTTGAAGCAATTACAGCTGCCAAAGTTCTTCTGGCACCCTTAAGATTTGGTGCAGGTCTTAAAGGCAAGTTAATTCAAGCAATGCAATGTGGTACGCCTTGTGTAATGTCTATTGTAGCCGCTGAAGGAATGTTTGGTTTAGATGACCCTAACGGAGTAATAGAAAATGATAGTAGCTTATTTGTACAAAAATGTATTGAACTATACACAAAAGAGTCTTTGTGGAGCAACTATCAGAAAAAAGGCTTTGCGATTATTGAAAATCGATTTAGTAAAAAAGAACATCATTTAAAGTTAAAAGAAAGAATATCATTGCTTAGTTCGACGATTAAATCTCATCGTTCTAATAATTTTATTGGGCAGTTATTAGCATATCATCAATTTCAAAGCACTAAATACATGTCTCGTTGGATTGAAGAAAAAAACGCTAACTCAAAATAATAGTTATTAGCCCAATACTGAAGCTATTTGGATCTTTTTCTACTAAGAATTTTATATTCTTCATAACACTCACTAATGGCATCTAGTATTTGTAAATCATTAGCCGTTCTAATGAAATCTTGAGAGTAGTTACATTCGCTAATCAGCAAGTCCAAATCAATTTTATCAACTTGTAATAATGCAGTAAGCATTTCCCTGTCAAATCTTGAAGCAAGTAAATTTTTGATTTCGTCTTGCTTTTTCATTTCACGTAGTTTTCGCATTTCTCTTGGTTTTTTACCAAAGATGTTATGCAAAAAATCTGCAGGATTAAAAATTGCACCTAAAACATTACTCACCATACTAGGGGAGCGTTGTCTAGATTCATAACCGCTATTCAGCCCAGAGATGCTATAACGTACGTTTCTTTCAATAGGTACTTGTTTTATGTCTATTTCTAGATAGCCTGTTAGCTTTAGCTTGTTTACATTCACTTCCTCAAGAGCTAATGCTAATTCTGTTAGCTCTATAGTAGTTGATGTGCCATATTTAATCCAGTCATTACTAACCTTTACTTTTATTGACTTGTATCCTAAGTAGGAGAGGTGTAGTGTATCATTAGCTTTTGCACGAATTTCAAATTCACCCTCAATATTTGTAGTGGTGCCAATAACTTGGTTTAAGTTTACAATATTAACACTCTCCATTGAACTCAAAGTCTCAGATTTTATAATCTTTCCTTTTACAGTCGCGTAATTTTGACTAATTCCTAAAAAAGGAATCACCAATATTAATAAAAAAGTGATTTGTAATTTCATACCTAAAGTTAAATCATAAAAATAGTAAACAAATACTACACTAAGATTGTCAATTTAAATTTTGACTTAAAATTAACAATCTTGTTTACTATCTACGACTTTTTCTTGGTCTTGAAAAATCACCTCCTTTTGGTTTAAAATCTGAAGAACGTCTAGGAGATTTACTAGAGGATCCACTATCGCTACGACGTGATTTTCCTTCGGATCTAAATCCAGAACCAGAACCAGACCCTTTAGAACGATCGTTTCGACCTCTTCCTCCGCCACCATAGCCACCGCCACCGCCGCCAGAACGACGTCCGCCGCCGCCACGATTGCGCTCTCTACTCTTTTTCTCAGTAATTTCAACATTAACAAAACGTCCGTCTTGTTTAAAGTCTGTGAAAAATTCTAAAACCTTGTCTTTATGAGCTGCATCAGTATTAAAAAATGCAAAACTTTCTTTAACATCTACTTTGTATACATCATCTTGATTGAGTTGTAAAGTATCTCTAAGGAAATCCTTTAACTTCATCCAATCATATCCATCTTTGCTTCCAATATTGATAAAAAAGCGTGCTGAATTATCGTCTTTTTCGTAATCATCTGAACGACTTCCTTCAGATGGAGAGTTTAAATCCTTGGTTTTCTTGTAGTAGTTGAAGAAACGAGTAAACTCTACTGAAAAGAATTTTTTGATGAGTTCATCTTTTGAAACATCTTCAAATAAACTATTAATTTCGTTTAAATAAGGATCAATTTCATGGTTGATCTCAGTATCATGGATCTTGCTAGCGAGTGCCTTCAATTGAACTTCACAAATTTCCATTCCGCTAGGAACGTCTTTTTTTATAAACTCTTTTTGAATAATACGTTCAATACTTTTTATTTTTCGAACTTCACTTTTAGAAACGATAACCATAGAAATTCCAGATTTCCCTGCACGACCAGTACGGCCACTTCGGTGCGTATAGGTTTCTATTTCATCAGGTAACTGGTAGTTTATAACATGTGTAATATCCTCAACATCAATTCCACGTGCAGCCACATCGGTAGCGACTAACATTTGAATTTGTTTAGCTCTGAAAGATTTCATCACCACATCACGTTGGTTTTGACTTAAATCTCCGTGTAATGCGCCGGCGCTGTAGCCATCTTCTATAAGTTGTTCTGCTACTTTTTGAGTATCTCTTTTGGTTCTGCAGAATATCACAGAAAATATTTCTGGATTAGCGTCTGCTAAACGCTTTAGTGCTTGGTAGCGATCTCTTGCCCCCACAAGAAAGTATTCATGTGATACATTTTTACTTCCCATGTTTTTATGTCCAACAGTAACCTCAGTAGGGTTGGCCATGAATTTTTTAGCAATTAGGGAAACCTCTTTTGGCATTGTTGCCGAAAAGAGCCATGTACTTTTTTCATCAGGGGTATGAGATAATATTTCTGTGATATCCTCAAAGAATCCCATATTCAGCATCTCATCAGCTTCATCAAGGACTGCATATTCAATTTTAGAAATATCAACCAACCTACGGCTAATCATATCTTTCATTCTTCCTGGAGTTGCAACTATAATTTGTGCACCTCTTTTTACTTGTTTAGCTTGGTCTGTAATACTAGCACCGCCATAAATCGCAGTGACATTAAGTCCTTTACAATGCTTACCATACAGTTTCATCTCGTTGGTAATTTGTAAACAAAGTTCTCTTGTTGGTGACAAAATAAGCCCTTGAGTCGTACGACTGTCAATATCTATTTTTTGGAGCATAGGAAATCCAAAAGCGGCTGTTTTACCAGTACCTGTTTGCGCTAAGGCAACCAGATCTATATCATCTTCTAATAAAAGGGGGATTGTTTTTTCTTGTACTTCACTAGGTGTTTCAAAACCTAAATCTGTAACGGCTTGGATCAAATGATCTTCAAGTCCAAGTTTATGGAATGCATTCATTTCTTGTAATTTTATTCGATATATGACTAAGTGTTACTTAGAAGCATATCGAACATACTTTAACCAAGCTTCATGTAACACATCCTCACCCTGAGGAATTTCAAGCGGCAAATATAGTGTTATTTTATTTAAACAAAATTTAAATAGGTTACCAATTTCCGGACTGCTTTGCCACGATGTCCAATTTGGTTTTTTTGTTCTGTTAAAAGCTCTGCAAAGGTAAATTTGTTTTCGAGTGGTTTAAATATAGGGTCATATCCAAATCCACCAGTTCCTTTTTTTTCTTTTGTAATTTCTCCTTCACAAATCCCTTCAAATGTTATGATCTCCCCATTGTAATGCAGTGCTACGACTGTTTTAAATTGTGCCGACCTGTCTGTTTTGGTTTTGAGTTCTGACAATAATAGGTTCATATTTGCTTCTGAATTTCTTTCGGGTCCTGCGTACCTTGCTGAAAAAACTCCTGGAGCTCCGTTTAGAGCTGTCACTTCTAAGCCTGTGTCGTCTGCAAAACAATCGAGGTCGTAATTCTCTTTGATGTAAGCGGCTTTTTGTATGGCATTTCCTTTTATGGTGTCTTGAGTTTCTGGCACCTCTTCGGTACATCCAATAGACTCAAGACTGACTAAGGTTATATGAGATGGGATGAGAGATTGAACTTCTTTAATTTTATTTGGGTTATTAGTAGCGAATACAATTTTCATAGAGTTTATTTTATTCTATCGGTGGTGATAAGGTTCATTTTTTAAAATTGTAAATCCTCGGTAAATTTGCTCAACTACAAATAAACGGACCATTTGGTGCGAGAATGTCATTTTTGAAAGTGCCAATTTACTGGAAGCTTTTTTGTACACGGCTTCCGAAAACCCATAGGGTCCTCCAATGACTAACACAAGGCGTTTAAGACCTGAATTCATTTGTTTTTGCAGGAATTTTGAAAAGCCTAATGAATTAAATTCTTTTCCATTTTCGTCTAGTAAAATTATCTGATCACTAGAAGATGTTTTACTTAAAATTAACTTCCCTTCCTCATCTTTTTGAAGCGTTTCAGAAAGGTTTTTGCTGTTTTTTAAGTCAGGAATGATTTCAAATGAAAATCGTACATAATGAGTTAGCCTTTTTTGATAGCTTTTTATAAGCAGATCTAACTCAACTTTATCGGTCTTCCCTATGGCAATGAGTTTAATTTCCATTTTTAAATGTTAAATTATTTTGAATAAGGTTATGAAATTAGTTACATATTTCCTTAACAATTCATATTTTAGCTACAAAGTTACAAATATGATTACCAACGCACAATTTAAAAACGAAGTACAATTAATAATTGAAAATGCCGTTCGAGAGGATGTTGGTGAAGGAGACTATAGTTCTTTAGCTTGTATTCCTACTAATGCCACTGGAAAAGCAAAACTATTAATTAAGGATAATGGCATTATAGCTGGTGTCAATTTTGCCAAGCAAGTGTTTCACTATGTAGACTCTAACTTAGTTGTAGAAACACTAATCAATGACGGAGATTCCGTAAAATTTGGAGATATAGCCTTTTACGTTGAAGGTTCTAAACAGTCTATCTTAAAGTCTGAACGAATAGTTTTGAATGCTATGCAACGCATGAGTGCTATTGCTACCAAAACCAATTCTTATGTTGAACTTCTTAAAGGAACTAATACTAAAATATTAGATACTCGTAAAACAACCCCAGGCTTTAGGGTTTTAGAAAAGTGGGCTGTAGCGATTGGAGGTGGTGTCAATCACCGTTTTGCATTATATGATATGATCATGCTCAAAGATAATCATATTGATTTTGCAGGGGGTATTACCAAGGCAATAACAATGACTAAAGATTATTTAAAAGAACACGAATTAGACCTTCCCATAGTTGTTGAAGCTAGAGACTTGGATGAAATAGCGGAAATTTTAAAAAATGATGGTGTCTATCGGATTTTAATTGATAACTTTAATTATACCGATACACAAAAAGCGATTGAGCTTATAGGAGATCAATGTTTGACTGAATCTTCCGGTGGGATTGATGAAGTAACCCTTAGGCATTATGCTGAATGTGGAGTTGACTATATTTCTAGTGGGGCATTGACGCACTCTGTTTCTAATATGGACCTTAGCCTTAAAGCGGTTTAATGAGTTCATCTCTAGAAAATAAAATTGATAAAATCCCTATTCTCAGCTGGACAGCTAAAGTTTTGAAACAGGTTAAACTTCCTGGTTTTGAAGGCCTTTCTGCGTTTGACCTTCTTGAGATGTATGTTATTGGAATTTTTAAAGGGGCACTTACAACTCGCGCCAGTGCTATTGCTTTTAGTTTCTTTACGGCTATATTTCCATTTTTATTATTTATTATTATTTTAATTCCATACATCCCATTTGATGATTTTAAAGTTAACTTTCTATATTTTTTAGACTCTATTTTACCGCCCCATACATCAGACTTTTTCAACGAAAATATTTTTGAAAATATAAACAAGACACATACAAGTGGATTGTTATCAACCGTTTTTTTAATCTCTATGTTTTTAATGGCTAATGGAGTTAATGCTGTTTTTTCAGCTTTTGAAAATGCGTACCATCAACAGATAAATCGACATTTCATCAAACAGTATGTTTATGCTCTCGGGGTTGCTATTATTTTAGTGATTCTTTTGATATTTACAGTTGTTGGCTTTGGGTATGCTCAGATATATTTAATACCTCCAGTTCTTGAAAGATTTTCTGCTGGTGATGCCGTCAGTAAATTGTTTTGGGTTACCAAAGCCAAGTATTTCTTTTTTGTGCTAATGACGTATATTAGTATGGCTACCTTATATTATTTTGGAACTAAAGATGGAAGGTTATCTAGTTTCTTTTCTGTAGGTGCATTGTTTACTACTTTTTTAATTTTGTTATCCTCTTACTTATTTGGTCTCTACATTGAAAATTTTTCAACATATAATGAGTTGTATGGGTCTATAGGGGCTTTATTGATTCTATTATTTTATTTTTGGTTGAACGCAAACATTATTCTCCTAGGACATGAGTTAAACTCATCCCTGCAACTTTTAAAGAAAAAATGCAGCTAATAACTCTAGATTTTGTGGAGGTGATTTTGCCGTTACCCTTAGAACGGAACTTTACCTATGCCATTACAGCTGCAGAAGCTCAGTTTTTAAAACCGGGGTTTAGGGTTGCTGTTCCATTTGGAAAGCGAAATATTTACACGGGAATAGTTTATAAAGTTCACAAGGAGGCTCCTTCGGCATATGAAGCAAAATCCATTCACAGTATTTTAGATAAATCTCCTATTTTAAATTCATTTCAGTTTCAATTATGGCAATGGATTTCTAATTACTATATGTGTACAATTGGAGAGGTCTTGCGTGCGTCTCTACCTAGTGTGTTTTTACTTGAAAGTGAAACCTTAATTTCATTACATAAATCTGTTGTTTTGGACTCATGTTTGTTAAGCGACGAAGAGTATTTAGTTTGTGAAGCTTTGCAGCAACAGTCAAGCTTAAAAATTGAAGAAATTAATACCATACTAAATAAAAAAAATGCCTTTCCAGTTTTACAAAATTTGCTAGACAAAAAGACTATTGTTGTTGAACAGGAAATCTTAGAAAAATACAAACCAAAACTGATTAGGTGTGTTAAAATCCACTCAAACTATGAGCATGAAGGTGCATTACAGGGCTTATTAACTCTTTTGACTCGTTCAGCTAAACAACGTGAAATTGTTTTAAATTATTTTGCATTAGCGCCACAGAGACCTCAAGTAAAAGTATCGGAGTTAAAATCAAAAAGTATTGCTACTTCTACACAAATTAAAACGTTAATTGATAAAGGTGTTTTTGAAGAATACTTTTTTCAAACGGATCGTATTAAGTTTGAAGTCTCAGAAAAAAATATATCAAAAGCTCTAAATAAGTATCAAGAAGTAGCTTTGAAAGAAATTAATACTTCGTTTGAAACCTTTGATATTAGTTTGTTACATGGTGTCACTTCTTCTGGAAAGACAGAAATATATGTAAAACAAATAGAGAGCGTTATTGCTCTGGGGAAGCAAGTTTTGTATTTGGTTCCAGAAATAGCGCTAACCTCGCAACTAGTTCACAGATTACAACATTATTTTGGAAATCAAATAGCGGTTTATCATTCGCGTTACACTCAAAATGAACGGCTCGAAGTTTGGAACCATGTTCTTAATAACTCGGATTCTGCAAGAGTAATAATAGGCGCTCGTTCGTCTGTACTGCTTCCTTTTAGTGATCTTGGGCTTGTTATAGTTGATGAAGAACACGAGCAATCCTACAAACAATTTGATCCGGCTCCACGTTACCATGCCCGAGATACAGCAATCGTCTTAGCTTCTTTGTTTAAGGCCAAAACTCTTTTAGGTTCAGCGACTCCAAGTATTGAAAGTTATTATAATGCTAAGAAGCAAAATAAGTATGGTTATATTTCGCTAACGCATCGTTTTAATAATGTTCTTATGCCAGAAATTGAACTGGTAGATTTGCAGGATAAATATAAGCGTAAACGGATGACGAATCATTTTAGTGACCGTCTGCTTGCTGAAATTAAGGAAGCGCTAGACTCAGAGTTTCAAGTAATTTTATTTCAAAATCGTCGTGGATACTCGCCAATAGTTTCATGCCACACTTGTGGGCACACTCCAGAGTGTCCTAATTGTGATGTCAGTCTAACTTTTCATCAATATAAAAATCAATTGAGATGCCACTATTGTAGCTATGTAATGGCAATGCAAAATACTTGTGGAGCTTGTGGAGGAGTTGAGATTGATAGTAAGGGTTTTGGAACGGAACAAATTCAAGAAGAAATTGAACACTTGTTTCCTGATGCTAAGGTTGCTAGAATGGATCTAGATACTACCAGAGGTAAATATAGTTATGATCGTATTATTTCTAGTTTTGAAAACAAAGAGGTTGATATTCTGGTTGGTACTCAAATGGTTACTAAAGGGCTTGATTTTAGGCATGTAAAATTAGTTGGAGTCCTGAATGCTGACCAGTTAATTAACTTTCCGGATTTTAGAGCTTATGAGCGTAGTTTTCAGTTGTTACAACAGGTTTCAGGACGTGCTGGTCGTACCGATATTAGAGGCAAGGTAATCATACAAACATACAATCCAAATCACACCATTCTTCAGCAAGTTTCTATTAATGATTACGAGTCTATGTTTATTGAGCAACTTGAAGATCGGCGTATTTACAAATACCCCCCATATTGTCGTATTATCAAGATAACACTAAAGCATAAGGATTATAGTAAAGTAAATGAGGGTGCCGAATGGTTAGCAATTAGTTTACGAAGTGTTTTTAAAGACAATGTTTTGGGTCCGGAGTTTCCAGTTGTTTCTAGAATAAGAAACCAATATCATAAAAACATACTTTTAAAAATACCTGTAAACCAATCATTAGTAAAAACAAAGTTGGTCATAAATAAAATTAAAACCACTTTTTTGAGTACAAAGGATTATAGAGCAGTGAGAGTACTAATTAATGTAGATAATTATTAATTCACTATCACATCCAAAGCCTGACTTAGTTCAAGTTTACGTGTTCTGCTTAAAGGAAGTTTAACTTTTTCAATTTCTACATGTTTACTATCATACCTGTCAACCTTTTTTAGGTTTATGATGTAGGATTTATGGATTCTTAAAAACAAGCCTTTTGGAAGTTCATTTTCAAAAGCTTTCATTGTTGAAAGAATAACAAAACTTTTGTCTTGAGTGATTAGTTTCACATAGTCTCCAAGTGCTTCAATCCATTTGATCTCGTTGATATAAATTTTTCGCTTTTTCAAGTTACTTTTTACAAAAATATGTTCACTGTCTAAATCTTGAAAATTTTGAACCATTTTGGCTTGTAAAACAGTTCTGGAAATAGCCTCGTTAAATCTGTTCCTAGTAACAGGTTTAGAAAGAAAATCCATCACATTATAATCAAAGGCTTTAAATGCTTGTGATTTATCGTCACTAGTAATAATAACAAAAGGAGCTGTTGTAGTTGTCTGTGTCTCATAAATATCAAGTAAATCAAACCCGTCTAAAACAGGGAAATTAACGTCCATAATAATAAGGTCAACACTAGTAGTTAACAAAAACCTCTTAGATTCAACAGGGGAATTAAATTCTCCAATCAAATTTAATGAAGGGTGGTCATTAATAAGTTTTGAAGTAGCCAATCGTTGGATTGGATTGTCATCAACAATCACACAATTTAAAGTCATCTCTTTTTTGTTAGTTGCGTCGTTATAAGACAATATTACAAAAAATAAATCGTTTAAACTCATCAAAATCCGTTAAACGAATTAATTTTTATCAATTAAATAAAACATCATAATGTTGTCTAAACAATAATTAATACTTATTTTTGCAGCCATTTTAAAACAAAAAATTATAAAATTTATGAATCATTACGAAACTGTTTTCATCTTGAATCCCGTTTTATCTGACACACAGATAAAGGAAACAGTAAAGAAATACGAGGACTTACTCGTTTCTAAAGGAGCTAAGATGGTATCGAAGGAAGATTGGGGGCTAAAGAAATTAGCATATCCAATTCAAAACAAAAAAAGTGGCTTTTACCACTTATTTGAATTTACTGCACCTGGAGAGGCTATAGGCCCTTTAGAAGTAGAATTTAGACGTGACGAGCGTTTTATGCGTTATCTAACAGTTAGTTTAGATAAGCATGCAATCTCATGGGCTGAAAGAAGAAGAGTTAAACTTAAAGAAAAAGCGTAATTATGTCTATAGAACAACAAGCCAAAGGAAAAAAAGATGGTGAAATCAGATATTTAACGCCTTTAAATATTGACACCAACAAAGCAAAAAAATATTGTCGTTTCAAAAAATCTGGTATCAAGTATATCGATTATAAAGATCCAGACTTTTTAATAAAATTTGTAAACGAACAAGGTAAGTTATTGCCAAGACGTTTAACTGGAACTTCATTGAAGTATCAAAGAAAGGTTTCTGTAGCTGTTAAAAGAGCAAGACACTTAGCATTGATGCCTTACGTAGCTGATTTATTGAAATAAAACTATTATAACTATGGAACTTATATTAAAACATGACGTAGAAGGATTGGGGTTTAAAGACGATGTTGTAACAGTTAAAAACGGTTATGGTAGAAACTTTTTAATTCCAGGTGGTAAAGCCATTCTTGCTACGGTATCTGCTAGAAAAGTATTAGCAGAAAACTTAAAACAACGTGCTTTTAAAGAAAAGAAAATCGTTGATGAAGCCCAAGCAATAGCTGAAGCTTTAAAAGCTTTAGAAATCAAAATATCAGCGAAAGTTGGTACTGGTGATAAATTATTTGGATCTGTCAATAATATTGACTTAGCGGCATCCTTAGATAAAGCTGGTCATTCAATTGACAAGAAATTTATTAATGTAACGGGTGGTAATGTAAAACGCCTTGGTAAATATAACGCTGTCATTCGTCTTCACAGAGACGTAGCGGTTGATTTACCGTTTGAAATAATAGCAGGTAATTAATATTTGCATTTTTAAACATTAAAACTACAATTTTAAAAAAGCCTACACTTATGTGTGGGCTTTTTTAGCTTCATTTATTATTATTTCAATGGAATTTGATAAATTTGTGCCCTATTATGAAGCCGCAATTTTTTAACTATAACTAAGGGATGAAATATACACGACTAACCAAAGAACAGTTTGAAGAGTTAAATCAAGAATTTATTAACTTTTTAGCTACGCAGTCTATTACGGCTAAAGAATGGACAGAAATTAAAGAGCAGAAGCCTGCTGTAGCCGAAGAAGAGTTAGATCTTTTTAGTGACTTGGTTTGGGAAGGTGTGTTGTCAAAAGTTGAATATTTAGAAAACATTGCACCTCAGCACCTGTATCTGTTTAATGCAGGAGAAACACAGTTGAGGTTGATAGGACTCAAGATTAAAAGAGAAGATATCGATTTAACAAATAAAGAAGGATTTACTTGGCTTAGAGATAATTTAATGTCTGATGAGGTTGAACTTTTTAATGCAGATAAATCTATTGAAACTGATAAAAACATGAAGATATTTGAGCTAATTAAGCAAGGGTCTACAATTACCAAAGGTGAACTTTTTAAGTATTTTGATGATCTAATTGGATAGGTTCACAAAAAGAAAGATATTTGTAATTAAAGCAAAACTATGGTATCTAAACCACGAATATCTAAAGGAACTAGAGATTTTTCTCCAAAGCAGTTAGCAAATCGCGACTATATATTTAGTACCATAAAGTCAAACTTTAAAAAATTTGGATTTCAACCCATAGAAACGCCTAGTTTTGAGCTTTCTGAAACCTTGTTGGGTAAATATGGGGAAGAAGGAGATCGTTTAATCTTTAAGATTTTAAACTCCGGAGATAAAGTTAAAAAAGCTGATTTACAAGCTTTAACTGATGGAAACCTTTCAAAGTTTTCAAATTCACTTACAGAAAAAGCGTTGCGATATGATTTAACAGTTCCTTTTGCACGTTATGTGGCACAATATCAAAATGATATTGTATTTCCATTTAAACGATATCAAATTCAGCCTGTTTGGAGGGCGGATCGACCACAGAAAGGCCGTTTTCAAGAGTTTTATCAGTGTGACGCTGACGTTGTTGGATCAAAGTCTTTATGGCAAGAAGTTGAGTTTATCCAGCTCTACGATGCGGTGTTTACTGACTTAAACCTTCAAGGGGTTACTATAAAAATAAATAATAGAAAAATATTAGCCGGCATTGCAGAACTGATTGGTGCACAAGATAAGCTTATTGATTTCACAGTGGCTTTGGACAAGCTTGATAAAATTGGTGAAGCAAAAGTTAAAGACGAAATGTTAGCTAAAGGTATTTCTGCGGATGGCATCTCTAAACTACAGCCTTTATTTAATTTATCTGGAAATTTTAATGATCAACTACAGTCTTTAAAATCTATTTTAAAATCTTCTATTGAGGGACTCAAAGGAGTTGAGGAATTAGAATTTATAGCTTCTTCTATTAATTCTATTGGGCTTAAAACAACGTCATTACAAATGGATGTTACTTTGGCTCGTGGACTTAATTATTATACAGGAGCTATATTTGAGGTATCTGCACCTGCAACTGTTCAAATGGGGTCTATAGGTGGGGGAGGACGTTATGATGATCTTACAGGCATTTTTGGGCTTAAAGATGTAAGTGGGGTTGGAATTAGTTTTGGCTTAGATCGAATTTATTTAGTTTTAGAAGAATTGAATTTGTTTCCTTCACATAAGTCCATATCAACTAAAGTTCTATTTATTAATTTTGGAACTGAAGAAAGTTTATACTGTTTAAAAGCAATAGCGCTCTTAAGGTCAAAATTCATAGCCACTGAACTGTATCCTGATCCAGCCAAACTAAAAAAGCAAATGATATATTGTAATAAGAGAGAGATTCCATTTGTAGTCATGGTAGGTGCTTCAGAAATTGAGCAGAACAAATACATGTTAAAAGATATGTTATTAGGGGAGCAAAAACTGTTAACACTTGAAGAACTAACAGAACTGGTTTTATAAACTGCAAAAAAAAAGAGTAACCATTTCTGATTACTCTTTTGTAGCGAGAGCGGGGCACGATCCCGCGACCTCCGGGTTATGAATCCGACGCTCTAACCAGCTGAGCTACCTCGCCATAATTAGGTGGCTGCAAATATAAAAACAAAATAATGCCTCACAAATAAATACCCCTATAAAAAAAAATTAAAATTTATATATAAATAACCAATTTATGTATATATTGAATATTATAATTTAAAATTTAAATGAGCAATAAAATCAAGTTCGAATTAGAATTCCCTATACAAGCCTCTCCACAATTATTATTTCAATATATTTCAACTCCTTCGGGTCTTTCTGAGTGGTTCGCTGATAATGTAAATTCTAGAGGTGAGTTGTTTACCTTTATTTGGGATGACTCTGAAGAGGTCGCCAAATTACTTACTAAAAAGAATGGTGAGCGTATCAAGTTCAAATGGGTTGAAGATGATGATGATCAATCGTATTTTGAAATCAGAATTCAAGTAGACGGAATCACTAAAGATGTGTCATTAATGGTTACTGATTTTTCTGAAGATGATGAAGTCGAGGAGACTAAGATGTTATGGGATAATCAAATATCTGATCTTAAGAAAGTCTTAGGCTCATCCTAAAAAACAGTTATATTTAAACTATATTTGTCCTGTTTTTACAGGACTTTTTTTATGATTAATAATAACGGACATTTAATTTCATCAGACCAAGCAAAAGTAGCAATTTCTAATAGAGGCCTAGCTTATGGCGATGCTCTTTTTGAAACTATTAAAACATTAAATGGTAAAATACTGTTTTGGGAAGATCACTACTTTCGCTTAATGGCTTCGATGCGTATTTTAAGGATGGAGATTCCAATGGAATTTACTCCTGAGTTTTTAGAGTCTCAAATTCTTGATCTATTACCCCATAACAATTCTAATTCAAATTCATTTCGTGTTAAATTAACTGTTTTTAGAAAGCAAGGTGGGTTTTACACTCCAGACACTAATGATATTGAATACTTTATAACTGCTGAGTCTTTGGATACCGATTTATACCTTCTCAACTCGTCTGGTTGTACGATTGAACTTTTTAAAGATTTTTATGTTACTCCAGGCTTATTATCTACATTAAAGACCAATAATAAGGTTCTTAATGTACTAGGGAGTGTTTACGCCAAGGAAAATCAATATGACAACTGTTTACTCCTAAATACTAACAAAAGCATTGTAGAGGCCCTTAACGGCAACCTTTTTTTAGTGAAAGACAATGTCATTAAAACACCACCTCTTACAGATGGTTGTCTAAAAGGTGTGATGCGTAAGCAAGTAATTGAGATCCTCAAAAAACTTCCAGATTTTGAATATGTAGAGGAATCCATATCTCCATTTGAGCTACAAAAAGCTGATGAATTATTTATTACTAACGTAATTCAAGGTATTCACCCAATCACTGTCTTTAGAAAAAAGTCTTATAATACTACGATCAGTCAAAGTATATTGGCAAAGCTAAACATGTCTGTAAGACTCACCTAGTTATAAGAGGGGTTTTCAGGTGCATTAGACCATATGCTATAGTTGCCTCCTAATTCAAGCATTTTGTCTTTCCACAAACTTGTGTTTACTTTTTCAATAATACTTTTGTGAAGATTGTTTTCAGAAAGAATCCAAGTATTTGAACGTAGTTCAGATGTTAGTTGGTTGGTTTCCCATCCGGAATATCCAAGAAAAAAACGAATATCATAACTATTTAATTTATCATTTTGAATTAATTCAGTGACTTTTTGAAAATCGCCACCCCAATATAAGCCTTTAGATATCTTAACGCTGTTAGGAATAAGTTCAGGAATTTTATGGATATAATACAAGTTATCTTGTTCCACAGGTCCACCGTTATATACTTTAAAAGGAATTTCTATTTCCGGAATCAAATCCTGAAGTGTGAAGTCTAATGGCTTATTTAGAATAAAACCGATTGAGCCTTCATTGTTGTGGTCAGCAATTAGAATTATGGATCTATTAAATGACAGATCTCCAATAATAGATGGTTCTGCAATTAATAAATGACCCTTTTTCAACTTAATATTTGGCATATATAGGCAAACTAATTCATAATAAATGTAATGAATTATTTTTACAAATCATTTTTGAGTCAGTTTTTATATAAATAGAAAATTTAAGTACGAACTTATAAAATAGACTTCTAACGTTCAAACTCTAGCAATATCATATGTGTATACTAGTTTAAATTATTAATTAGTTTAGGACTGGCTTTAAATTTAATTGTTTTTTTTGCAGGGATATGTAAGGGTTGATTTGTTTGTGGATTTCGTCCAACTCGAGCAGCTCTTTCGTATGGCGTCCAGCTACCAAGTCCTTTAAGATTAATTCTTTCGCCTTTTTTAAGTGTTTCAGAAATACCATCAATTAATGTTTCTAGGGCTTTGTTTGCAGATTTTCTAGATATCCCTGCATTTAAAGCCATGTGGTCAATTAGTTCGTTTCTTTTCATTTGTTGTAATTATAGCATTTTTGAATTTTCCTCAAATGTAAATCCATTTAAAAATGAAGTAGCATCCATCTGTCGTTTTCCAGGAAATTTAAAGTTTATTAATTCAATATATCCCATGTTTACAGCCACCTTAATTGACTTTTTAGTTAGAATTAGTTGCCCTGTAAGATATTCGTGTTTTTCATAGTGTTTTTTAACTTCATAAACCTTAACATTTAAGCGTTCGCTTCCGTTTTGTAAAAGAGCCCAAGAAGCTGGATAGGGGTGAAGTCCACGAACCATATTGTAGATAGATTCTAGACTAGAAGTCCAAACAATTTTACAATTGTCTTTGTTTAGTTTATAAGCTGTTTTTGTTTCTTTTAAGGGTTGTATGATTGTTTCTACAGTACCATTTTCTATTTTTTCTATCGTATTAATAACGACTTTAGTTCCAAGAACCATTAGTTTATCATGCAAGTTCCCTGCAGTATCTGATGGATTAATCGCTATTTTTGATTGTAGAATTATTGCACCTGTATCAATTTTTTCGTCAATAAAAAAGGTAGTTACGCCAGAAGTTTTTTCTCCGTTAATGATCGCCCAATTTATTGGAGCGGCTCCTCTATAATCTGGGAGTAAAGATGCGTGAAGGTTGAAAGTCCCCAATTTTGGCATTTTCCAAACCACTTCAGGTAGCATTCTAAAAGCGACAACAATTTGTAAATTAGCATTTAAGTTTTTTAAATCACTTAAGAAAGTTTCATCTTTTAAGTTTGTTGGTTGTAGTACTGTTAGATCTTTTGATTTTGCAAATACTTTTACAGCAGATAGATGGATCTTCTGACCTCTTCCAGCCGGACGATCTGGCGCTGTAATAACTCCTACAACTTGGTATTTTTCCTTTAAAAGCCCCTCTAGAATTGTAACAGCAAACTCTGGGGTTCCCATAAAAACAATACGGATATCCTCTTTTTTCATAACGTTTTAAGTTTGTATGTATTTTTTTCGGTCATTTCAATTAAATCTCTTTCCATTAGGTCGGTTAGTAAAGCAATTATCTTATCTGAATCAAAGGTAGTTAATACTTCAATTTTTCTAGAGGATAGGTCACTGTTTCTTAGCAACAATAGAATGGATTGTGCATCTATTTCCTTAAATGATTTATTTTTTAAGTTTTTTAAACAACTAGAACAAATCCCACAAACTAATGAGTCAGATTCTTCAAAATACGAAAGTAATTTATGACTTTTACAAATCCCATCATTTTTTACATACTCAAAAACGGACTGCAGTTGTGTTTTTTTTAATACTTGTTGTTGTTCTATTATTTTAGAAATCCTATGAATTGTTTTATCGTCTTCTCTCGGCTCGATAAAGGTAATTTTAGCATCTGTTTTTGAGGATTCAAACGCTATGATTTCAGCTTTATTCAAAGAGTTTAGTATAGCATAGACCTCAGCCTCATTTAACTTTGTTTTTTTAGTAATGTCTTGAACTGAAATTTCGGTTGAATGATCAAAAACCCCTTCATGACTCCTTAAGATAACTTTCATTACAAGGGCTTTTTTTGGGTGGTTTTCAAGATATTCAAATAAGGCTGAGTTTTTTATCAGAATCTTGATAAATGCCGAATTTTTAAATCGCTCTTCCAACGAAATTATACTCGTGCGATCTAAAGTTTTAAGCGCATTGTAAGTCAATAAAGAGGGGAGTTGATAAGTACTACAAAATATTTTAAAGTTAAAATTATGAACTGTATTTACCCCTTCACCATATGAAATCTGGAAATAGTTACACAGTCTTTTGTAAACATTTTTTAAGAATTTAATATCTGGCAGTGAATTGAGATACTTGTTTTTAGAATCCAATTCATCAGAAGTATTTATGAGTATGACAGCATATGCTTTTTCGCCATTTCTACCTGCTCTGCCTGCTTCCTGGTAGTAGCTTTCTAAGCTCTCGGGTAAATTGTGGTGAATGACAGTCTGAACATTGGCTTTGTCTATACCCATTCCAAAGGCATTGGTAGCGACCATTACTTGGTTTGAGTTAGAGGTCCAGAGACCAAACTGAGTCTCTTTTTCTTTTGAACTCAAGCCACCATGATAATAGCCACTTGAGACACCTATTTTATTTAAATAACTTGAAATCTCTAAAGTTGCTTTTCGATTACGAACATAAATGATTGAGGTTCCGGTGTATTTTTTTAATACTTGAACGGTTTTAAAAAGCTTGTCTTCACATTCTAAGCTCAAATATGCTAGGTTAGAGCGTCGAAAAGAGGTTTGAAAAATCTGTGGATCAATGCAGTCTAACTGTATACTAATGTCTTCTATAACCTTGGAAGTTGCTGAAGCTGTGAGTCCAATAACATTTACAGAGGGGTGAAGAGTTCTTAGTAATTTTATCTCTCTGTATGCAGGCCTGAAATCATGACCCCATTGACTAATACAGTGTGCTTCATCAACAGCGATAAGATTAACATTCATTTGCTTGATGCGTTGTTGAACTAAATCTTGTTGTAATCTTTCAGGGGATAGATAAAGGAATTTATAGTTCCCATAAATACAATTATCTAACATCCGATCAATATCTTCAAAACTAAAGCCGCTGGTTAAAGCCATTGCTTTAATTCCTTTTGCATTTAGAGTATTAACTTGGTCTTGCATTAAAGCTATTAAAGGGGAAACAACAATACAAATACCCTCTCTAATTAATGCTGGTATTTGAAAGCATATTGATTTGCCACCTCCAGTAGGTAAAAGTGCTATGCAGTCTTCATTAGCTAAAACAGCCTCAATTATTGCTTCTTGTTGCGGCTTGAATTTAGAAAAATTCCAATAGTGTTCCAATATTTCAATTGGATGCTTCATTTATTAGCTGCTAAATGATTTATAATAAAATCGATTCGTTCTTGAACGGTTCCAAATGGAGTATCAACTATAGTATACCCAAACTCTTTGTAAGAATTAACTAGGAAATCATGAATAATGAGTGCTTGTTCAAAAGTCTCATAACGTTCATTGTCTTGCTCATAAATGGCTTTCCAGGGCTTTAAAATAAATATCACATCGTATGAGTGTTCTCTGCAAATTTCTTTAAATGACTCTGGATAACTGCTCTTTAAATAGTCTAAATAAGCTACAACATCTGGAAGCCCTCGGTCAAAGAACACAAGTTCATGGTCTACAGAGTCTGCTTTTAGAAACTGTGTTTGCCTTCCTAATAACAACTGTTGACTAAAAAGTAAAGGGTCCTCTAAAAACAGCTGTTCAATACCTTTTTCTTGCGCATCAAGTGTTATTTCTCTGGAAATTTCTTCCATACAATAATACCCTTTGGATTTGAGAGCATTAATTAAAGTCGTTTTTCCAGTACTTGGGCCTCCAATAAGTGCAATTTTTTGAGTCTTCAAACTATTATTTTTAATTATTGTAAAATTCGTGATTTAAAAGGGAAATAAAAAATCAGATATAATGTATATTTGTACTCATAGTGAGAAATAATGGATACACCTTCTAACCCAGAAACATTTTATAATAACTTAAAAGAAAAGCTACAAGATACCGCTAGCTGGCCTTCTGAATATTTATATAAGTTTATTATCAAATCAAATATATCAAAAGTTAACACGATTGAAACTATTTTTGATAATACTGGGGCAGTGATAAAAAAAACACCTTCAAAAAAAGGTACCTACGTGAGCGTTTCAATTAATGTAGTTATGAAGAGTCCAGATACTGTTATTGAAAAATATAAAGAAGTTGGGCGTTTAGTAGAAGGAGTTATATCACTCTAAATAATACGCTTTTTATCATCTTTTTTATTTCTCCTATACTCACACTATTTTTTTGTATTTTGCAAACACTTAATTTTTAAAACAAAGATCGCCAACATGACAGCGTTAACAGATCAATTACAATATAATACCGAACGAGAACACTTAATCATCCCTGAATATGGAAGACATCTTCAGAAAATGATTAACCACGCAGTGGCTCAAGAATCCAAGGAAGAACGTAACCGTTTAGCAAAGGCTATCATCTCAATAATGGGAAACATGCAGCCTCACCTAAGAGATGTTCCTGATTTTCAACACAAGCTTTGGGATCAGCTATTTATTATGTCTGATTTAAAGTTAGATGCGGATTCTCCTTTTGAAATTCCAACAGAGGAAATGCTTAGTGTTCGTCCAGAACCTCTAAAGTATCCTCAAAACTTTCCTAAATATCGTTTTTATGGTAATAATATAAAAACAATGATAGATGTAGCCAATACATGGGAAGCAGGAGATATGAAAGAAGCTTTAGAGTATACTATTGCGAACCATATGAAAAAGTCTTTTTTAAATTGGAACAAAGACACTGTAGAAGATAGTGTTATATTTAAACATCTTTTTGAGCTTTCTGATGGTAAAATTGATTTACGTGGTAGTAAAGAGGATTTAAGTGATTCTTCAAGTTTACTAAAAACCCAGCGTAAATTCGCTACTCATAAAAAGCCAGTGAAAAAGACTAATCATCAAAGGAATCGAAAGCGTTACTAATTCTATTGAATATTTAAGAACGTCTTTTTGAAAACACTAATTTAAATAACTTTACATTGAAAACTTTTAAAATTGAAGGCGGTCACCAATTAAAAGGGTCTATACAGCCACAAGGTGCAAAAAATGAAGCTCTTCAAATACTATGTGCTGTTTTACTCTCTCCAGAAAAAATTACAATACATAATATTCCTGAAATAATAGATGTCAACAAGCTTATTATTTTATTAGGAAAGTTGGGAGTTAAAGTTAATAAGTTAGCCAAAGGGAGTTATTCTTTTCAATCTGACGAAATCAATTTAGAATACTTAGAAACAGAAGCCTTTAAGGTTGACGGTCGGGGCCTTAGAGGTTCAATTATGATTGTTGGTCCCCTTTTGGCACGTTTTGGAAAAGGATATATCCCAAAACCAGGTGGTGATAAGATTGGTCGTAGGCGTTTGGATACACATTTTGAAGGATTTATTAAGTTAGGTGCAAGTTTTAGATACAACCGTGAAGATCACTTTTATGGAGTAGAAGCTAAGGAACTGAAAGGGACTTATATGCTATTAGACGAGGCTTCTGTAACAGGAACTGCTAATATAGTAATGGCGGCTGTCCTTGCAACCGGAACGACTACAATTTATAATGCAGCCTGTGAGCCATATTTACAACAGCTTTGTAAAATGCTGAATAGAATGGGTGCTAAAATTTCTGGGATTGGTTCAAATATGCTAACCATTGAAGGAGTTAACAATTTAGGAGGTACCGAACATACAATGTTACCCGACATGATAGAGATTGGTAGTTGGATAGGACTAGCGGCTATGACTAAAAGTGAATTAACTATAAAAAATGTTAGCTGGGATAATTTAGGAGTAATCCCTAGCGTATTCCGAAAGTTAGGAATTACTTTAGAACGAAAGGGTGACGATATTTATATACCGTCACACACTAATGGATATGAAGTTCAAAATTATATAGATGGCTCAATTCTTACCATTTCTGATGCCCCTTGGCCTGGTTTTACACCAGACTTATTGAGTATTATTTTGGTAGTTGCAACACAAGCCCGAGGCAGTGTTTTAATACATCAAAAAATGTTTGAAAGCCGTCTTTTCTTTGTCGATAAATTAATTGATATGGGCGCTAAAATTATTCTTTGTGATCCACACCGTGCTTCAGTTATAGGGCATGATTTTAAATCTACTTTGAAAGCGACAACAATGACCTCTCCAGATATTCGTGCAGGTGTTTCATTATTAATAGCAGCATTGTCTGCAAAAGGAACTTCGATAATTCATAACATTGAACAGATTGACAGAGGATATGAGAATATTGATGACCGTTTACGTGCTATTGGCGCCAAGATAGAACGTATAGATTTATGAAGTTAGAAAGTGAACTTCAAAAAAGAAGTCTCAACTCTTGCGAGTTGTGTAAAGCCTCACATAACTTAAATATATATACGCTCCAACCCTCAAAAGGAGTAAACTTAACAGATAGTATTTACGCTTGTAATACCTGTGTTTCACAACTAGAGGATTCTAGTATAATAGATCCTAACCATTGGCGTTGTCTTAACGACAGTATGTGGAGTGAATATACTCAAATTCAAGTCCTATCATGGCGGATGCTTAATCGTTTATTGTCTTCAGGTTGGTCACAGGATTTATTAGAAATGATGTACTTAGATGAAGATTCTTTAGAATGGGCAAAAGCTATTGGTGACGGAGTAGAGGAAGCTGCTAAGCTAATTCACAGGGATGTAAATGGTGTCATTCTTGAAGCTGGTGATAGCGTCGTTCTTATTAAAGATTTAAAAGTGAAGGGCTCCAGTATGGTCGCCAAACAAGGAGTTGCTGTGAGGCGAATTTCACTAGATCATGAAAACGCTAACTATATTGAAGGTAAGGTCGATGGCCAGCATATTGTTATTATCACTCAGTATGTTAAAAAACTCTAACTACTTACCCAAAGCTTCTTTGTAAGTTTTAAGACAGCGTTCTCTAGCAAACTTATGGTCAACCATGGGAGTAGGGTACGTTAGTTCTTGGTATTCAGGCACCCATTTTTTAATATACAAATGCTCTTTGTCGAAATTGCTAACCTGAGTCGTCGGATTAAAAATCCTAAAGTATGGAGCTGCATCAACTCCGCAACCAGCGACCCATTGCCAGTTACTAACATTACTAGAAAGTTCAAAATCGTGAAGCTTTTCAGCAAAATAGGCCTCTCCCCATCGCCAATCAATCAGAAGGTGCTTACATAAAAAACTACCAACAAGCATTCGTACACGATTGTGCATAAACCCAGTTTGATTTAATTCTCTCATTCCTGCATCTACAAGTGGGTATCCTGTAGCTCCATCACACCATTTTTGATATTCTGAAGGGTCATTACGCCATTTAATAGCCTCGTATTGCGGCTTAAAGCTTTGTGTAACTGTGTGAGGGAAATGCCACAAAATTTGCATAAAAAACTCTCTCCATATTAATTCTTTTAAAAAGACTGTATTTTCAAATTGAATAGCCTTTGATACTATTTGACGAACACTTACAGTTCCAAATCTTAAATGTGGTCCTAATTTTGAAGTCCCGTTTACAGCGGGGAAATTTCTTCTGGCTTCGTAATTTTCTATAATCCCATTATCTATATCAAACGGTGCAACTTTAACTGGACTTGGCTCAAATCCCATATCTTTCAGTTCAACCCAGTTGTAGTTTGTTCTTTGACAGCTGTTTTCAAGTAAATCTTCTGATTTATAGCTTTTACATTTATTTGCATCAAATGCAGCAAGCCATTTCTTTGAATAGGGGGTGTAAACTTTGTAAGGAAGACCGTCATCCTTGGTGATTTGATTTCTTTCAAAAATCACTTGATCTTTATATGACTGAAAGGGGATTGACTTGGATTTTAATAGGTCAGCAATGGTTTGATCCCTAGAAAGGGCATAGGGCTCATAATCATGGTTACAATAAACAGAACTCACTTCATAGTCACTAAGCAGCTGGCTAAATATAGTTTCTGGCGTTCCGTTAAAAATCGCTAGTTGACTTCCGTAAGATTTTAAAGTTGTATTTATTTTGATAAGCTGTTCGTAAATAAACTCAACTCTTGCATCTTTTTTGGGCAAGGAGTCAATAATCTGTTGGTCAAAAATAAATATGGGAAGTACAGAGTCATTGTTTTTCAGGGCCTCATACAATCCATGATTATCATGTAGTCTCAAATCTCTTCTAAACCAAAAAAGTGTAATTTTTGAATTCATTAGTAATCTCCAAATAATTCGGTTAATTTCTTCTGTCTATGAGCAAAAATCTCTTCTAATTTAGGCTTCACAATAAAGGGGTGTACAAGTTGCCCAAGCCAACCCATAGGTACTTTATAGTCAATAATGTCTTCCATTTCAACACCACCATCTATAGCTTTAATAAAGTGCTTGTGATGCCATAACGCATAGGGACCATAACGCTGTTCATCAACAAAATAGTGTTGATCTTTAACCTGAGTAATTTCAGTAACCCACTTGGTTTTTATTCCCCAAATAGGGGTCACAATGTATTGGATAATTTGTCCTGGATACATCGGGCGATCAGCACCAGATAAAATATCAAAACTCATATAGTCTGGTGTGATGATTTTAAGGTTTTCGGGATTTGATAAAAACGCCCAAGCCTTTTCCACACTAATTGGAAAGTTTTGTTTTTTATGTAATCTGTAAATTTTCATTTTTAATTGTATAAAGCGATATATAGATTTAATGAAGTGGCAAGTACTAGCCATGCACAATAAGGTAGCACATAAAAGCTTTTATTTTTGAGAATATTTTTATAGGCAATCAAAAAGTAAAGCATTAAAAAGGTTAAAAAGATAATATTGAGAAGCCCTAGTATTATTAAATGTTGATTGAAAAATAGATAATTCCAAAATATATTTAGTACAAACTGAACGCTAAATAATATCAACACTTTGTTAGACCTGTCTAATTGTATTAAATATGTCATGTAAACAGAAAATAGCAGCATAATACTACTCCATGCAACACCAAACACCCATCCTGGAGGTGTCCATGGAGCCTGGTTAAGGTTTGTGTACCATTCAGTCTTTGGACCATCGTTCATGAGCCAAATCCCGATACCTAATGCACTAAAGTTTATAAAAATAAAAAGTAAGTAACTTTTATAAAATTTCATTTAGCCATTAAGTTTATCTATATCGTCTAAAATTTTTTGTGCTTCAGCATATTTTAAATCACTTGCAGAACGGTTTGTAGTTGAAAGCTCATGCCACTCCGACATTAATTTTTTATAACGATCCTGGAGTTTTTCTACTGCAGTTTTTTTCTTAAATATTCCAAACATAGTTTACTTGAGTTGACGGGTTATTTTACTACTTAATGGTTTTGTAATAGAGTAAAAATAATCTACAAACTGTCCCTCGCTATTTACCAGGTACTTATGGAAGTTCCATTTTACAGTTGTATTTTCGATTCCATTCAAGTCTTTATCAGTTAGCCATTGGTATAAAGGGTGTTGGTTTTTTCCTTTTACATCGATTTTTTCTGTAATTAAAAATGTGACGCCGTAATTTTTCTTGCAAAAGGTTTGTATATCACTTGATGTTCCAGGTTCTTGCCCTCCAAATTGATTACAAGGGACTCCAATGACCATTAACTTATCTTGATAGGTATCATAAAGTTTTTGAAGATCTTCATATTGGCCTGTGAATCCACACTCTGAAGCCACATTTACAAACAGTATGTGTTTTCCTTTGTAATCGTTTAAGTTGATAGGACTCCCATCGATAGAATTAATTTTAATATTGTATATGGACATGTTTTCTTTAGGTTTTAGTTGAGAAGTAGGGTTAATTGAAAATTGAAATAGGATAAACAAAATACTAAATTTAATTATGCTCATTTGCTTAAAGTTTTAGTGAGACAATCCCACAGTCTAAATTAAATATTTGACCTGAAATCGATTTAGATACGTCAGACAATAAGTAATTTGCCATGGCAGCAACTTCTGTAGGTTGTAAATATTTTTTTAATGGATGACGCTGTATTGTACTTTCTACCATGCGCTCATTTCTAAGAAATTTTGCAGCAAGATCTGTATCGGTTATTGTTGGTGCAATCGCATTAACTCTTATTTTTGGAGCCAAATCCGCAGCAACAGATTTTGTAAGGCCTTCAACTGCCGACTTTGCGGTGGCTACACTTGCGTGAAAGGGCATTCCTAGTTTAGTAGCTACTGTGCTAAATAATACAATTGAAGCTGAATCACTTTGAGAAAGCGCTTTTGTGTAGGCCTGTATAGTTTTAACCGCTCCAATCACATTGATTTCAAAGTCTGTTCTAAAGTCTTCTACACTTAGCCTGTTAAAAGGTTTGAGGTTTATACTTCCAGGACAGTAAATCAATCCATCTGCAGTCTCGATTGAAGGGAGTTCGTCAGATAATATATCACAGGTATGGTGCGATAAGTTTTCGTGTTGAAAATCTGGTGGGGTTCTACTAACATTAATAACCTGGTGATTAGAAAGTAAACTTTCTGTAATTGCTTTTCCAATTCCTTTAGAGCCGCCAATAATAATAATTTTTCTCATGCTTGTAGTGGACGTCCTTTTAAACGTTTTTCAATTTTTTGTTTTATGACAGTTAATCGTTTCATTAAATCCATTAATTCGGTCTCTTTATTGGTCTTGTAAATCTCGTTTACACCTAATATTAAGCCTTTTACTTCTCTAGAAGCTTCAATTCGCTCACTTGTAGTTTTGAAAGTGAGAGGTTTTAGTTCAAAAGCTTCCGCTTGTTTAACAATATCCATAGTTATAATTTTAAGTAATTCTGTAATTCAGCAATTTTTGCTGAGGTATTAAAAGCGCCTCCGTAAAAGGCAGTGACTGTTGTTGAGGTATCATCTTTAATACCTCTTGAAGATACACATAAATGTTTAGCATCTATAATTACAGCTACATCTTCCGTGCCTAAAATGAATTTTAACTCTTCTGCAATTTGATTTGTAAGTCTTTCTTGAACTTGAGGTCTCTTAGCGTAATATTGTACAATACGGTTTAGTTTAGATAGTCCAATAACCTTTCCTGAAGAAATGTATGCAATGTGTGCTCTACCAATTATAGGCACAAAATGGTGCTCGCAATTAGAATAAAAAGTAATGTCCTTTTCAACTAACATTTGGTTGTATTGATACTTGTTGTCAAACAATGCAACTTTAGGTTTATTAGCTGGATTTAATCCTGAAAATATTTCATCAATATACATTTTTGCAACACGCTCCGGAGTTCCTTTCAACGAGTCGTCTTTAAGGTCTAGTCCCATAACATCCATAATTTCTTCAAATAAGATAGAAATTTTAGCTTTCTTTTCAACGTCAGTAAGTTTAAAAGCATCTTTTTTCATCGGGGTTTCTAATCCTGTAAATAAATGATCATCTCCAATTTCGTTATCCGAAAATCCATTTAATGCATTTGTGTTTTTAGTAGTAACTTGGTTATTCATGTGATATTTTAACGCTTTGATATTTTATTGTGTGTTATTTGTCTTTGTCTTGTACATTTAAATCTTCCTGATTCAAAAGTTCTTAGTTTTTGGTGTTTTGTTTTTCTTCCTTGAACTCGAGCACGCCACAAACGAAAACTTTTTGGTTTCATATGAGTTCGCATTAATTTTATGACTTCTTGCTCACTAATTTTAAACTGATGCTCAATAGCTTCAAACGTTGTTCTGTCTTCCCAAGCCATCTCAATTATTCTATCGAGTTCTAAAATATTAAAACTCATAATACTGGAAGTTTGTATTGTTCGTCAAACTGTATTTTTTCATTTAGCATTGTGCTTAAAAACCCTTTATTCTCATAAAAGTTTTTAGATTTTTTAAAGTGTATAAATTTTCCTTGGGCATGAATACTCATGCCGTCTGTTTTGTAAACAACCAAATGATAAAAAGGAATAGCCCAAGTATAGTTTTGATGTCCTTTAGTAATGTGGATTAAAATCCCCTTTTTTCGCATTTCAATATTTGCGTAATTAATATCAGAAATCGTATTTATGACTAAGTTTAAATTGGGACTCACGTTTTCAATGATCATTCGTTTTGAGCCAACACCACCACGTTTTAATGCCTCAAATAACGAGTAGGATTTACCAACAAAATTCTCGAGTGATTTCTTATGTTCTTTGTTGTAGTATGTTGTATCTAGAACCAAAATAGTTGTTTATAATTCAAACTTACACATTGTTCAGTCATTTAAAATTATAATTAAACAAATATTAACATTTAATAAAATTCAAACTAAAAATTCTGTGGTGATTCTATTATTTGGGCGGCTCTTAGTTTCATGGCAACGAGTTCTTCTACCGAAAATTTATTCAAAACAGAATACATCATTTTCATTCTAAAGTTAGCGCTTAGCTGTGACCGTTTGTCATCTAGGAAATTCCAGTATAAGCTATTAAATGGGCAGGCATTGTCCCCTAAACGTTCTTTAACGTTGTATTTACAGTCTCCACAATAATTACTCATTTTGTTAATATAGCTTCCAGACGATACATACGGTTTAGTAGCTATGAGACCTCCGTCGGCAAACTGGCTCATGCCTCTTGTGTTTGGAAGTTGTACCCATTCAAGGGCATCTATGTAAATACCAAGATACCAGTCGTCAACAGCATCAGGACTAGTTTGTGTTAATAATAAATAATTCCCAGTAACCATGAGCCTCTGAATATGGTGCGCATAGGCATTGTCAAGAGAGTTATTAATTGTTTTATTTAGACAATTCATTTTGGTTTTTCCAGTCCAAAAGAAGTCTGGAATGGGATGTTGGTTGTCTAGGGTGTTTAAAGATTTATATTCCGGCATATATTTCCAATACATTCCTCTCATGTATTCTCTCCATCCAATAACTTGTCTAATAAACCCTTCTACTTGAGAAATTGTAATTTCTTCACTATTTGATCTGTATTGGGATAAGACAGATGCTACTATCTCTTTTGGACTCAATATTTTTAAGTTCATAGCAAACGACAATCTAGAGTGAAATAAATAAACTTCGTCGTTATGTAAGGCGTCCTGGTAATCTCCAAAGTGCACCAGTAAATGTTGGTTAAAATACTCAAGTTGTTGCAGTGATTGCGCACGACTTATTGGATACGATAATGTATCCCCTTCAAGTCTTCCAATAGTTTCAACTCCACTATTTTGTATGGATTTTAAAATGGGACCCACATTATTGTTGAAATCAAGAAACGGAGGAATTTCAGGCGATCCTTTCCATTTGTTTCTATTGCTTTTGTCATAGTTCCATTCTCCGCCTTCAGGCTGCTCGCCGTTCATAAGTATGTTGTGCTTTTTTCGCATTTCTCTATAAAACCGTTCCATAAGGAATTGTTTCTTGCCTTTAAAAAACTCAGTAAGCTCACCTCTGTCCGTATAAAAATGCTCTGAGTCAACTTGTAAGGTTGAAATTGATAGGGTGTCGCAAATACATTTAAGCTGAGCATCTAATCTGTATTCGTCAGGAGATTGATATTCAAAATTTGTAATTTCTAAAGACATGATCAGCGTATTTAGATTGTCTTCTAGGTTTTGAAGGTTTGACGAGTCGTCAATAGTTAGATAAATAACTTTGTGCCCTTGAGTTTCTAAGTGTCTTGAGAAGTCTTGCATAGCAGCAAAAAAACCAACTACTTTTTGAATGTGGTGCTTGACGTAGTCCGTTTCCTGACGCATTTCAAACATGCAGTAGGTTGTTTCTTCAGATACAGTTTTGTACCAGGAATGCTGACAGTTTAGTTGGTCCCCAAGTACAAGGCGAAGTGTGTTCATTTTAGTTAATTTTGTATGCAGATTTATTTCGTTGGCTACTACACTTTTTACTACAATATTTGACTGATTCCCAGTTTTTCTCCCATTTTTTACGCCAGGTAAAAGGACGTTCACACTTTACGCAAACCTTGGTAGGTAGAAATATTTTTTTCAATTATTTATAGTAGTTATTTTTTTGGTCTTTGGTAATCTATTCTTTCCTTTAGACTAGGAAGCGCGTATCCGTCCAAACCATTAATGGCGACAATATTAGCTTTAGAAAGATTAACAAAGCCATCCTGTTCAATAATATCATCTTTGATATATAAATCTTTTATTTCAGCAATAAGTTGAATGGTGTTGTTGGCCTTGATTTTGTATTCCTCACAGTAAGTAAGCGCCATTTGAATAGGTGCGCCTTTGACAAAGGGTGCATGCCAATCATTTTTGTATTCTTCTTCTAGATCTGTTGTGTCAAATTCAGAAATACGTTTATCATATTTAGCAGACGTGTGGTGTGCCTGTTCAATAATATCTAAGTGAATATGATTAACAGTAAACTGACCAGTCTCTTTAATATTTTCATATGTATTTCTAGGGACATCACTTATTGGCCTAAAAACTATTCCAAGTAGGGGAGGGTTCGAGCCTAAATGAGTAACTGAGCTAAAAACGGCTACGTTAGGAATCCCATCATTTGATTTTGTGCCAATCAAATTCGCGGATTTAAATCCCGAGCAGCTATTGATAAGGTTTATTCTGTAAAGGTGATCTAAATCATCAAAATCTTGACGTTTTAAGTGTAGCATCTAGTAGTTTTTAAATTGGTTTATTTTAACGGCGGATGCTTTCAAGTCAAACATAAGGTTATACAGGCCAAAAAAGGTTCTATTGATGTATATGAAATGCTTTGATCCTCGATTACCGTTAAACTTTCTTAGCTCAGTACTTTTACTGTAGCGTTCTGCAAGGGCTCCGATTTTGTTGAAGAAGTCTGGATTTGAAAAGTCAAAAATAGCTTCATGGAAAGGAAGTGTAAAAACACTTAACAGTTCATGGAACATGGCTGTGAAAAAAGTTAATTCGTCTTCGGTATCACTAGGAGTTAAAATCTCTAGTTCATAAAGTTTTTCTTTGAATAAAATAGGGTTGTCAATTATCTTTTTATCGGAGAGTTCAAAGTAAGGTATATAAAATTCATCTGGAATTGATTTCATACATCCAAAATCTAAAGCAATTAACTGTGCGTCTTCATTAATCAGGAAATTTCCTGGGTGCGGATCTGCGTGTACTTTTTTAAGCGTATGAATTTGAAACATATAAAAATCCCAAAGAGCTTGTCCTAATTGATTCGCTTTTTTTGTATCAGTATTATACTTTGTAAACTCGGAAAGATGTTCACCCTGCATGAAATCCATTGTGATGATACGGTCAGAAGAATAATCTTCATAGTATTCAGGAAATAATAGATTAGGAATGTGAATACAAGACTTGGCGATTTCTTTACTTTGAAAAATCTCAAGATCATAGTTTGTTTCTTCTACTAATTTATCTTCTACCTCTTGGAAGTATTTATCGGAATCCTTGCCTTTGATGTTAAACATCTTGATGGCTATGGGTTTTACAAGTGCTAAGTCTGATTTGATACTGTCAGCCACACCTGGATATTGAATCTTTACAGCTAACTGTTTGCCATTTTTTTCTGCTCTGTGAACTTGACCAATACTAGCTGCATTCACAGACTCTGAATCAAATTCATCAAAAATTTGGTTTGGATGGTTGCCAAAATATTTTTTGAATGTTTTAATGACAAGTGGTGGAGATAGGGGGGGGACAGAAAATTGAGCCAGCGAAAACTTATCTACATAAGCTTGCGGTAATATACTCTTTTCCATGCTGAGCATTTGAGCTACTTTTAGTGCACTTCCTTTGAGCTGCTTTAATCCTGAATAAATATCTTCAGCATTGTTTTTGTTAAGATTATCTTTCGCTTCAGATTCAGATTTAGTAAGTTTTTCTCCATAATACTTGAGGTAGTTAATACCTACTTTTGCTCCAGTTGTAACAAGTTTTCCAGCGCGTTGGATTTTTGAAGTTGGTATGCTGTCGATTGACTTCATATTAATTCATGCTGATTTTTTCCTTGATTAGAAACTTTCCAAAATCAACAAAGCTTTTTAAAGGAGATATATTAATTAAGTCAAAACTGGCATTGATTGATTTCTCTATAAAAATATCTGTCTTTTCAAAAGACTTAGAAGTATCATCTAGCCAGAACTTTAGCGTTAGCATTAGCTGAATCCAATACGTTTCTTGTACAACACTGTCTTTAATCTGTTCTAGTTGTTTATTTTTTATTTGGAGAACTTCGATGTCTAGTTGGTCAATATAATTTAAAAAATTAGATCGTAATCCCTTGAGTTTTTTTAAGTTTTCAAGTTGATTCTTCCCTTCTCCAAGTGCATAAACAACATAACTTCTGTTGGCAGTAAGGTTTTCGAAAAATGTAAAGTAGAAACTTAGCAGTTGGTTTCTAGAGTCGTATGTAGAGTAGTCTTTACTGGACTCTAATGTCTTTATAGTGTTTGTGAAAAATTGCGTGAAAATAGATTTTTCTAAGGATTCAAAGTTTCCGAAAAACGTATAAAATTCGGCTTCTTCAAATCCGTTATGTTTTGAGAACGAGTAAATTGATTTTGGGGCGTGGTTGTGCTCTAAAACATAATCCATATAAAGCTCAACTAATGTTTTTTGGGTGATCGATTTCTTTTTAGCCATGTTAAGTTTAGATTAAGTTGTAAAAGTACATCTTGTTTAAAATAATATTTATACAATTAAACAAATATTAACATTTATCATCACAGCAGTTCTCTTCCTTGACAAGTTTGCAGCTAAACACCGCTAAGAACATTCCAATAAATGGTGCGGATAAATAAACCCAAAGGTGAGTGAAATTTCCAGAAGCTATAGCAGGTGCTAGCGATCGAATTGGATTCATTGACGCTTTTGTTAGTGGGCCAGCAAACATGGCTTCTAGCAAAATAACACTACCAATAGCAATACCTGCGATAGGTCCAATTTCTTTACTTCCAGTAGAAACATTAATAATTACAACCATTAAGAAAAAACTAAGAAGCAATTCAATTACAAAAACCTTTAAAGGGGCTATTGTTGGGATTGTTGCCCCCAAGTCACTCTCAGGAAATAAAAATAAGAGAGTAAATGAGGCAGCTATTGCACCCAAAAACTGTGCAATTATATAGTGTGGAACTTCTCTCCATTTAAATTTTTTTGCTACCGCAAAACCAAGCGTCACAGCAGGGTTAAAGTGTGCACCAGAGATATCGCCAAAAGCATAAATCATTGACATAACTATAAGTCCCCAGGTTATTGCCACTCCTGGGTGTGTGATTGTACCTCCAGTAAAATCATTGATTACCATAGCGCCACAGCCACAAAATATCATGCTAAAAGTTCCTATAAATTCTGAAAGGTATTTTTTCATTTATTTTTTTTTCAAATATACAATCTAATTTACTTACATTTAAGTCCCTAAATATACTATAATGTTAAATCAAACTTATATAAATGCGTTCTTTGGCGAGAAGACAACTTATGTTCCGATATTCGATGGTATTGATAGAATCTACTTTTTACAAATTATTTTAAAAAGATAGGTTATGTTAAAAAAAATATTTGGCAGTGCACTATTTGGAGTAGAGGCATTTACAATTGCTATTGAGGTTAATGTAGATAAAGGTATCGGGTATCACTTAGTTGGTTTGCCAGATAATGCTATAAAAGAAAGTAATTTTCGTATTGCTGCCGCACTTCAAAACAATAGTTATAAAATACCAGGAAAAAAACTTATCATAAATATGTCGCCCGCTGATATGCGAAAGGAAGGCGCTGCTTATGACTTACCATTAGCTATGGGGATTTTAGCCGCTTCTAGTCAAATAAAGGCGGAGGATATCGAGAACTATGTCATTATGGGTGAATTGTCATTAGACGGAAGTGTGCAATCTATTAAAGGAGCTTTACCTACAGCTATTAAGGCCTTAGAAGATGGCTTTAAGGGTTTTATTTTACCAAAAGACAATGCTAAAGAAGCGGCTATCGTGGAGGGGTTAAATGTGTATGGTGTTGAACATATATTAGAAGTTATTAATCATTTTGATAAAAAAGAATATATAACAAAAACCATTGTCGATACTCGTGCCGAATTTCAAAAAGATTTAGAGCATACAGAATTTGATTTTTCTGATGTAAAGGGTCAGGAAAGCATAAAGCGATGTATGGAAATCGCAGCTTCAGGTGGGCATAATGTCATTTTAATTGGCCCTCCAGGCTCTGGTAAAACAATGCTCGCCAAGAGACTCCCTACCATTTTACCGCCTATGACGCTTCAGGAAGCGCTAGAAACCACAAAAATACATTCGGTTGTTGGCCGTGTAGGATCGCAAAAAGGATTAATTGCACAACGCCCATTTCGTTCGCCACATCACACCATATCTAATGTAGCCCTAGTTGGTGGTGGTAGCTACCCACAGCCAGGTGAGATTTCGCTCTCTCACAATGGGGTCTTGTTTTTGGATGAATTACCAGAATTTAAAAGAGAGGTTTTGGAAGTTATGCGACAGCCCCTAGAAGATAGGGAAGTGACGATTTCACGAGCAAAATTCACGGTCACCTATCCAAGTAGTTTTATGTTGGTTGCTAGTATGAATCCCAGTCCAAGTGGATACTTTAATGATCCCAGTTCCCCGGTGATGTCTTCTCCTTCTGAAATGCAGCGTTATCTAGGTAAAATATCTGGTCCCCTATTGGATCGTATTGACATACATATTGAGGTCACGCCAGTACCCTTTGAAAAGTTGTCAGATGAGAAAAATGGAGAATCATCAATTGAGATTCGCAAGCGTGTTACAAAAGCTCGAGAGTTGCAAACCAAGCGGTTTGAGGGGTCGGATGTCGTGCATTATAATGCGCAAATGAATACAAAGCACATTCGTAAGCATTGTAAATTAGATGAAGAATCGATGCAGCTCTTAAAAATCGCAATGGAGCGTCTTAATTTATCAGCACGTGCTTATGATCGCATCCTCAAAGTTGCTAGAACGATAGCGGATTTAGAAGGGGTGTCTTCAATTGATAAAACGCATATAAGTGAGGCAATTCAGTATAGGAGTTTGGATAGGGAAGGATGGTTGGGTTAATTTTTTTAATTGGAATCTACCTAGCTCAAATATAAAATTGTTTTCATTCAACAAAAATGAAAGAGGTGTAAAACACGATTTTTATCTCATTAAAAATATTAACTGTAGCCTTTGTGTTTTATGTAGTTATCAGTTGCAATGATTTTAAAAGTAATCTGAATTATATAGTTTTGGTTGATTTTATGGATTTGATTTTAAAAAGCGAATCGCTTGCCGCAACTGCCATTGCATTGATGTTGAATTTCCATAAAGGCTTGTTTAATCCCTTGGACGGTCCGGAAGACTTATTGTAGCTAAAATCATTGCATCCTTTTTTTTGTAGCTGTTTTGACTGGAATCTACTGTTCTTCGTCAGTGTAATATCCGTAAACTAATTTAAGAATTCCATAATACTCATTTTGAATTTATTTAGGGCTTTGGGTAATGTGTCGTTTATTGTTATGAATTTTTAAGAGCATTACATTGTACAAACTTAGGATGTGTTAAATATTAGTTTAATTTATTAGTTTTAAAATAAAAACTTCACTGTTTTCATGCGAATTATACAAAAGTGTATTTGAGATCAATAATCGATACAAAACAACTTGTTTAATACAACTCTTTTTTATTATATTAGTTGTTAATTAAAACTAATAAATCATCACTATGAAAAAAAGTATTACAACTATTTTACTATTTATTTCCCTCGGACTATTTTCTCAACAACAAGCTGCCTATACTGCAGCATGGCCGGCCGATTGGACTCTAGACCAAAATACGTCTGCTTTAGAATTGGTGCTAGAGCTCCAAAAAGCAGCGGAAAACTCAGATTATACAACTGCAAGATCATTATTTCATTCTGATTTTACAGCCATATTGTCTGATGGCTCACCATTGAACGGCTTGGATGAAATGGATGCGGCTTTCAAAGATTTTATAAATAATTACAACATAAGAATCCGTCCACTTACATGGATTCCTCTTAAGGATAAAGCTACTGATCAGCGATGGGTATTGCTTTGGACTTACGAACAGTATGTGGCTTCTGATAGTAGTTCGCAACAACTTGCAGCACATGAAATGTTTAGAATTAAAGACGGCAAAATCATTTATCTCAGTCAGTGGCAGAGGCCGCTTAAATAAAGGGAATAAACAAAAGAATCTTACTTTTGAAATCAAGTACCATTGTATCCACTATTAAAAATAAAAAGCAAGTTATATATTTATAGCTTGCTTTTTTTTATCAGTGCAATCCAAAATATTTTTGAAACTTGTATTTCCAAGGTCTGTACAAACAAGGAGCATTTGCGCTAACTGTACTAAACATTTTTTCATTAAATTTGGCTTACATTTAACTTGTAAATCATGAAAAAACTGATATTCCTTCTGTTTTTAGCTTTTTTAAACAGTAATCGGCCAATAATTGAACAAGAAACTCAAAAACTCAATGTTTTATTGCTGTATGTAGACGATTTACGTCCAGAACTAGCAAGTTTTGGAGTCTCCCAAATACATGCTCCAACTATTGATGCGTTGGCTGAACAAGGAGTGAAGTTTACAAATGCTTATTGTAATGTTCCCGTTTGCGGCGCATCACGGGCAAGTATGCTTACAGGAATGTTGCCCACAAAAAACAGATTTTTGGATTATAAGACCTTTGTTGAAAAAGAAACACCTGAAGCTGTGACACTTCCTCAGTTATTTAAAAACAATGGGTATACTACGATTTCAAATGGAAAAATTTACCATCATCTAGACGACAGAGAATCGGATTGGAGTGAAGTTTGGCGACCCTATGCTTTTGATGAAAATAACAAAGGCTTAGCGCCCACTGATCATTGGCAATCTCTTTGGAAAGACTATCAAGATCCCAATAATAGATCCTTGTATAAAGCAACAGATACAGGGCCCGCTTATGAAAGCGCTGAGGTTTCTGACTCTGCTTATATTGATGGGTTGTTAACTGAAAAAGTAATCCGAGATCTTAAAAAACTTAAAAAGAGCGCTAAACCTTTCTTTTTAACCGCGGGCTTTATCACCCCACATTTGCCGTTTAATGCCCCTAAAAAGTATTGGGATCTTTATGATCGAACTACAATTAAACAACCTGAAAACTATAATTATATCCCCAGAAATGCCCCAAAAATGAGTATTAGTAATTGGGGTGAAATGCGAAGTTATTCTAACATTCCTAAGCGCGGACAGGTGTCTGACAGTGTAGCCATTGATTTAATACACGGATATTATGCAACGGTATCTTACACTGATGCCTTAATTGGCAAAGTTTTACAAGAGCTAAAAAAGCAGCAGCTTGATCAAAACACAATTGTTATTTTAGTCTCTGACCACGGCTATAATTTGCAAGAACACACTCAGTGGGCAAAGTTCACGAATTACAACACTTCCACTCAGGTGCCTTTAATTATTTACAACCCTCTAGCTAAGGGCAAAGGCCCTACTAATGCCTTGACGGCCTTAGTAGATATCTACCCTACATTAGCAGAACTGTGTAATTTAGAAGTGCCTAAGAACCAATTAGACGGAACCAGTGTAGTGTCTATTTTGAACAACCCGAATTTGAAAGGTAAAAAGCATGTTTTTATAAAACAAACCAACGGATTTACATTGAAAACAAACGACTTCAGTTATACTGAATTTATAAAGCCACAAGACAATTCAACTATAGCTACGATGCTGTATGACCACAGGACAACGAAAAACGAAAATGAAAATATTGCCCAGTTAAAAGAATATAAACAGACCGTTTCTGAATTAAAGTTAACTCTACATTCAAGCTATCAGAAAAACATTGAAGGCTTCTAGAAGTGGTCACATTTTTTTTCATAGGATTTCTTGCTGAAAATTAAAAGTTATGCTGCCAAAGCCTGAGTATTCTTATGTATTTTATTGTTCCCGTTTAAATAGTTATTAGCAAGCGCTATGATCGTACCCTCAAAGTTGCTAGAACGATAGCGGATTTAGAAGGGGTGCCTTTAATTTATAAAACACATACAAGAGAGGCAGTCAAGTGGAAGAGTTTGGAAGGCGAAAGTTGGTTAATTAATTTTTTTAATAGGAATCTACCTAGGTTAAATAAAAAAGTTATTTTCACTAAACAAAAAAGAAACAGCTCTAAAACACGATTTTTATGTCATTAAAAACATTAATTATAGTCTTTGTATTTTCATGTGTCGTCAGTTGCAGTCAGGTTAAAAATAAGCAGGGTTCACTTGTGTATGTCGAATCTCCTAGATTGAATTTGGAAGAAGCCAATCGCTTGTCGCATCTGCCATTGTATTGTATTGATGTTGAATATCCATACAGGCTGGGTCAGACCCTTGGTGGTCCGGAAGACTTATTGTCTCCAAAAACACTGCACCCTGCCTTTTATGGCTGTTTTGACTGGCATTCAGCTGTTCATGGACACTGGAGTTTAGTACGGTTATTAAAGCAATTTCCAGATCTAGAAAACAAGGAATTAATAAAACTTCAATTATTAGAAAGTATTTCAAAAGAAAATATTTTAAAAGAAGTGTCATATTTTGATGAAGTTCACAATGCGTCGTTTGAGAGAACTTACGGATGGGCGTGGTTACTTAAGTTGGCAGAAGAGCTTCATAACTGGGAAGATCCTGTCGGAAAACAGTTGGAGCGAAACTTACAGCCTTTGACTGATTTAATTGTGTTAAAGTACATTTCGTTTTTACCTAAATTAAATTACCCTATTAGAGTCGGTGAACACCCTAATACTGCTTTTGGATTGAGTTTTGCTTGGGATTATGCAGTTTCAGTGGGTGCAGACATGCTGATGACTGTTATTAAAGAGCGATCTAAGGACTTTTATTTAAAGGATCAAGAGTGTCCGATTATTTGGGAGCCTGGGGGCTATGATTTCTTATCTCCCTGTTTAGAAGAAGCTGCATTGATGAAGCGCGTGTTAGCTCCTCAAATATTTAGTAAATGGATCGATGGCTTTTTGCCACAGCTCAAGGATGCTGGCTTTACTTTAGAACCCGGAATTGTGTCGGATCGAACCGACGGAAAGCTTGTTCATTTGGACGGACTTAATTTTTCTCGTGCCTGGAGTCTTAATGTGATTGCAAAAGATATTGAGCAGTACAGCCATCTAAACACAATTGCTAATCTGCACATTAATTATTCATTGCCTAGCGTCGTGGGAGATAGTTATGAAGGCGGACATTGGTTGGCTAGCTTCGCTATTTACGCACTCAATTCAATAAATTATCAGTAGACGTATAGGTGTTAAACTGTTAGTTAAGGTATATTCTTTATTTAATTGAATGTCTGCAAGTTAAGACATCACCATAAGTAAAATCTATAGCTCTAAAATCAGTTTTTTTCGGTCTATCCTAAAAATTTAAATAGTTTTTTTAGCTTGTTTAGTTTGTTGTTGTAAGGAGCGTATCTAAGCGGAATGTCTAACCAGTTTCCTTTAATGACAACTCCCTTTTTGTGCGAGAATGTATCAAACCCTAATTGGCCATGATAGGCTCCAACTCCACTTTCTCCAACGCCACCAAAAGGTAAATTGGTGTTTGCAAAGTGAATCATAGTATCGTTAATTGTGCCACCACCAAAGCTATAGGTTTTAATCATTTTTTTGTAAAATAATTTATTAGTTGAAAATACATAAAATCCCAACGGCTTCTCATATTTACTAACAATAGTACTAATGTCAGCTTCGCTGGTATAGCTCAATATTGGTAATATGGGGCCAAAAATCTCTTCTTTCATTACATTAGAATCCAAAGATGGCTCCTCAATTAGAGTAGGAGCGAGGTAGCAATCAGTAGTATCAATATGACCACCAAAAATTACTTTCGAGTCTTCAAGCATGCTTGTTAGTCTTGATAAGTTTTTAGTATTAATGATTCTTGGGTAGTCTGGAGACTCTTGTGGATTGTCCCCATATGCATTAATTATTTCTTTTTTTAAGTCAGAAATCAACTGTTTTTTCACTGAAGAATGCACTAGCAAATAGTCTGGAGCGATGCAGGTTTGTCCAGCATTAATAAATTTACCCCATACCAGGCGTTTTGCGATTAACTGCGTTGACATTGTATTATCGATTATACAAGGGTTTTTGCCACCAAGCTCTAATGTTATTGGGGTCAGGAATGGCGCAGCTGCTTTTGCTACAATTTTTCCAACCGCAACACTTCCAGTGAAAAAGATATAATCCCAGCGTTCTTTTAAAAGTAAGTTGGTTTCGGGGATACCACCCTCAATTACCTTGACGTGTTCAGGCTTAAAGACGCTGCTTATAATGCTTTCTAGTAGTTTCGATGTGTTTTCGGTATGTTCGCTAGGTTTTAATACAACGGTATTCCCAGCTGCAATAGCAGCAATCATAGGGGCGATGGCAAGCTGGAAAGGATAATTCCAAGGAGTTATAATTAAAACGCTGCCGTAGGGTTCGCTGTAGATGAAATCTTTAGAAGGGAAATTAAGCAGAGATGCTTTGACTTTTTTAGGCTTTGACCAAGTGTTAATATGTTTAATAGTGGTATCAATTTCGGAGATAACAATTCCAATTTCTCCTAAATAACTTTCAAATTTAGACTTTTTGAAATCTTTATGTAGCGCTTGATATATGTCCTCTTCTCTATTTAAGATTTCTGTGCGAAAGACAGATAATAACTTTTTAAGCATTCCGATATCCCGTGTGGCTTGTGTTTGAAAATACTTTTTCTGACTTTCTAAAGTTGATTTTAAATTCATAATCTAAGTGTTGTTTTTAGAATTACATTTTTTCCATAATACGTCGCTTGGTGGGGGAGCACTAATTGATATTAACTGATCATTAACAGGGTGAATAAACGATATGTTCTGAGCATGTAGATGGATACTTCCATCGGGGTTGCTGCGATCAAACCCATATTTTAAATCCCCTTTTATAGGACTGCCTATAAAAGATAATTGACTTCTAATTTGATGATGTCTGCCTGTTTCTAACTTAATTTCTAGTAGATGGTAGCGATCCAAGCTATATATTAACTTATAGTGCAAAATCGCCTTTTTACTTTGGTCAACTTCTTTGGGGTAAGCAGTTGACTTATTGTTTTTGGGATTTTTTTTAAGCCAATTTATGAGGCTGTCTTTTTGTTTTTCAGGTTTATTTTTCACAACAGCCCAGTAAGTTTTTTCTATTTTCTTATTTAAAAACAGCGCATTCATCCTCGTAAGTGCTTTAGAGGTTTTTGCAAAAACAACCACCCCTGTAGTTGGGCGGTCTAAGCGGTGAGTGACCCCCAAATAAACAGCTCCTGGCTTATTGTATTTATTTTTTACATACCCTTTTACGATGTCGCTTAATGGGGTGTCTCCAGTTTTGTCGCCTTGAACAATGTCTCCAGCACGTTTATTAATGATTATGATGTGATTGTCTTCGTGTAAGACCTGTAGGTTTTTCGTATTAGAAACAATCTTATTAATTTGTTTAGTACTGTTCATTTTTGTTTGGAAATTCAGAAGTTTTTACATCGCTTACATATTCTGATATAGCCGTTGTCATTTCTTCGTATAAACTCATGTATCGACGTAAAAAACGAGGGTGAAACTCATGTGTCATTCCTATCATATCATGAAGTACAAGTACTTGACCGTCTACGTCACCACCAGCACCTATTCCAATAACCGGAATACGAATGCTTTCAGCAACTTTTTTAGCTAAAGAGGCTGGTATTTTTTCTAGAACCAAAGCAAAGCAGCCTAAGCGTTCTAAGAGTTTAGCGTCTTCAATAAGCTGAAGCGCTTCTTGCTCTTCTTTGGCCCTGACTGTATAGGTTCCAAACTTATAAATGGACTGTGGAGTTAATCCTAGGTGTCCCATTACTGGTATACCAGCGTTTAATATTTTTTTAATAGAATCTTTAATTTCTTTACCTCCTTCTAATTTTACCGCATGGCCGCCACTTTCCTTCATAATACGAATCGCAGAACGTAATGCTTCTTTAGAATCACTTTGGTAGGTTCCAAAAGGTAGATCAACTACGACAAGCGCTCTGTCAATGGCTCTTACTACTGAAGATGCATGGTAAATCATTTGATCTAGAGTAATTGGTAACGTGGTTTCATGTCCAGCCATTACATTACTTGCAGAATCTCCTACAAGAATCACATCGACTCCAGCGCCATCTACGATTTTAGCCATCGTATAGTCGTATGCCGTCAGCATGGAGATCTTTTCGCCCAATGATTTCATTTCAATGAGTGATTTCACTGTCACTCTTTTATATTTTTTTGATGCAGACATTATATTGTAAAATTAATGATAGATTGTAAAAGTACTAAATTAGTATATGATTTTGGCTTTTTATGTAAGAAGTAAATTAGGGGGTTGAGTCAGATATAGCTTATATTAACCTTTAAAACCACTTTTGTTAGGACATCAAAGAAATGAGCTAAAATGTGCCTTATTGAGTATGCATGTATAGTTTTTTATGAAATCTTTAGATAAAACTTAAAATCAAGCAAACAGGAGTATTAAAAACCAATCGTTTAGGTTTCGTTAATTAAAAAATCACGCAATTAATACCGCTTTTGTAAAGAAGATATATTGAAATCAGTCATTTCAAAGTTACTAATGCTACTAACGTTATCAGCAGGAATAACCACTATTCTGAAAACAGCCCCTTGCGTCCAAACAGCATCCAAATTGCTAAAATTTGCTGTACCCTCTATAAATATCTTAACATCTGTTTCTGTAAAGTCAAAATTATAAGTTAAGGTAGCTCCTCCAATAAAGGTAGTGCTTTGTGGTAATAATCTCCAAACGTCTTGACCGTTTATGGTTTCCCACAGTATATAAACTAAGGTCACATCATATTCGAAAACTTGAAATCCGTAAGGCTCTATAATTTGATATTGGTTATTATTATTAAAATCTACTTGAATTTCAAATGCATTTGAAGTAATAAACCCACCATCTTGTCCGTCAAAGCCTGGAAGTCCAGGGGGTCCAGGAGCCCCTTCACAGGCAGTTAATACTATAGTAAATAGGGCAATAACAGATAATATACGTTTCATGTATCGTTTTTTTAGATGTTTATAAAGGTAATGTAGTACATCTATATGAAGATGTTTTTTTTTATTAATATATAATGTATTACGTAATTGTTGATTATTAATACAATGCTTGTACCAAAGTTGCATTTTAATTAACATTTTTTAATTTTATAAGTCTGCCATCGTGTCAGTCATGTTGTATTGGCATAATGATTGACTAAGTTGAATTGTAAATAAAAATTAAATTTTAACAATAACTATATTATGAGTAAAATAATTGGAATCGATTTAGGAACTACGAATTCTTGCGTTTCAGTAATGGAAGGTAATGAGCCAGTCGTAATTACTAATGCAGAAGGACGACGTACTACGCCGTCTGTCATCGCTTTCGTTGAAGGTGGTGAAATCAAAGTAGGAGACCCGGCAAAACGCCAGGCTGTTACCAACCCAACAAAAACTGTTTATTCAATTAAGCGTTTTATGGGAAATCAGTTTTCTGATTCAAAACAAGAAGTAGGACGTGTCCCTTACAAAGTAGTAAAAGGAGATAACAATACTCCTAGGGTAGATATTGATGGTCGTTTATACACGCCTCAAGAATTATCTGCAATGGTTCTTCAGAAAATGAAAAAAACAGCTGAAGAATTTTTGGATCAAGAAGTTACTGAAGCTGTCATTACAGTACCAGCATATTTTAATGATGCACAAAGACAAGCAACTAAAGAAGCAGGTGAGATTGCTGGACTTAAAGTAAGACGTATCATAAACGAGCCTACTGCAGCTGCACTGGCTTACGGAATGGACAAAAAAGGTAAAGACCAAACGATTGTTGTTTTTGATTTTGGTGGAGGAACACATGATGTTTCAGTATTAGAATTAGGTGACGGTGTCTTTGAAGTATTAGCGACTGATGGAGACACGCACTTAGGTGGTGATGATGTTGATGAAAAAATTATTAACTGGTTGGCTGAAGAATTTATGGCTGATGAGAATTTAGACCTAAGAAAAGATCCAATGGCACTTCAGCGTCTAAAAGAAGCTGCCGAAAAAGCTAAAATAGAACTATCTTCTTCTGCACAGACAGAAATTAACTTGCCTTATGTAACAGCGACTGCTAGCGGCCCAAAACACTTGGTTCGTTCATTGTCAAAAGCTAAGTTTGAGCAGTTAATAGACGATTTAGTAAAGAGAACGATCGAGCCATGTCAAACAGCTTTAAAAGCGGCGGGTTTATCAACTAGTGATATTGATGAAATTATATTAGTAGGAGGTTCAACTCGTATTCCTGCGGTTCAAGAAGCAGTTGAGAAGTTTTTCGGAAAGAAACCTAACAAAGGCGTTAATCCTGATGAAGTTGTAGCCGTAGGTGCTGCAATTCAAGGAGGTGTTTTATCAGGTGATGTAAAAGACGTACTATTATTAGATGTGACTCCATTGTCTCTAGGAATTGAAACTATGGGCAATGTGATGACTAAATTAATAGAGTCTAACACGACCATTCCAACAAAAAAATCTCAAGTATTTTCTACGGCTGCGGATAACCAGCCTTCAGTTGAAATTCATGTACTTCAGGGAGAACGTGCAATGGCAGCAGATAATAATACTATTGGACGTTTCCATTTAGATGGTCTTCCACCAGCACAACGTGGAGTGCCTCAAATTGAGGTAACTTTTGACATTGATGCTAAC
Source organism: uncultured Flavobacteriaceae bacterium (assembly GCA_905181825.1). Lineage (GTDB taxonomy): Bacteria > Bacteroidota > Bacteroidia > Flavobacteriales > Flavobacteriaceae > Hel1-33-131. Next base: position 21,141 of record CAJIZJ010000003.1, on the reverse strand, counting down.
GGAATCATCAAAGTTTCTGCAACGGATAAAGCAACAAATAAAACTCAAGATATTCGTATCGAAGCATCTTCTGGGTTAACTGAAGAAGAAATCCAAAAAATGAAGCAAGACGCTGAAGCGAATGCCGATGCCGATGCTAAGGCAAAAGAAACAGCTGATAAGCTGAATGCTGCGGATGGAATGATTTTTCAAACAGAAAATCAGTTGAAAGAATTTGGTGATAAATTATCGGATGATAAAAAACAACCTATTGAAGCTGCTTTGGAAGAATTGAAAAAAGCGTATGAAACTAAGGACATCGAAGTTATTGACCCTGCTTTAGAGAAAATTAACGAAGCATGGAAAGTTGCCAGTGAGGAAATGTACAAAGCACAGCAAGATGCTCAAGGTACTGCTCCAGAAGGTGCTCCAGATGAATCAGTTGCTCAAGAAGATAACGTTGAAGACGTTGATTTTGAAGAGGTGAAGGAATAAGTTAGTATTGTTTATTGGAAAAAAGCACGATCATTTATGGTTGTGCTTTTTTTTTGAAAACATTTTAACCATGACAAATGCATGTGGAAAAGTAACCGCCGCGATAAATGCAAAAAATAGTGAATAGAAATGTTTTTCGGCGCTAAAAACATAATATAGTATCACCATGCCCACAAGCGATACTATCCAATACGGAGCCGCGGACTTACAGTATTTTAAGGTTGTTTCTAATTTAAATTCACCATACACAAACTTAATTTGTTCCGCAAGTGAAGGGATGCTGTGCCATAAAATAAAGTAAATTGTAAACCCCCATATAAGTGAGGATGAATTAAATATAATAATAAGTACAACTAAAGAAAATAACTCTGTTAAGACTATTTCTGTAGAGAGTCGTTTAGAGTATAGTTCAAAAGTAAGCACGATTCCTACGGAACTTCCTAGAATCAATAATATGGGCAAACTGTATAGATCCGCTATCTGGTAGCCCGTTATTTCAGAAACAATAGATTTAACACCTGTAGTGTTAGAAGCAAACAATAAATACAGAATAAACATTCCATAGAAAAAATAAAAAACTGTTTTCAATGAATTGTTTGATTTTATAAAACTATGTTCCCAATGTTGTTCTCCAAAATGATAGGCGCTAAATAAAACAAATAAAGAGAGTGCTAGGGCCGGTATTAAGTAAAATATGAGGATAGCCAATGACACTATTAATAAATAGGCTGTCAGAATGCTAAATTTTGAGTAATACTTTGATTTCTCTAAAATCTTGTTAATTATTAACAAGTCATTTGAGCCGTGAATCATCCCAAAAGTAAAAATTAAAATGAAACCAAAAATAAGCTCAAAGCTTTCAGGAACATGGGTCGTAATCCACAATCCTAAGAAGCTGGTGACGATTGAGAATTTGAAAATATTATTCATAAAATATTGTTAAATTGCAAACATACATCCATAACTTTAATCAATCCTCAGGATTAAGTTAATTTTTTTTATATATTTGTTTAAACAAAACTAACAAAATTTAAAAAAATGACAAATTTATTTTTACCTTTAGTAGCCAAGATGGATCCTACTGATTATGTAGGATTTACATTCTTTGTAGGATGTATGGCAATGATGGCAGCTTCTGCCTTTTTCTTTTTATCTTTAAATCAATTTGACAAAAAATGGAGAACATCTGTTTTAGTTTCTGGTTTAATTACATTTATTGCAGCTGTACATTATTTCTACATGAGAGATTATTGGGCTTCAAACATGGAGTCTCCAACATTCTTCAGATATGTAGATTGGATTCTTACTGTGCCATTAATGTGTGTTGAATTTTACTTAATACTTAAAGTAGCAGGTGCTAAGAAATCTTTATTAACTAAAATGATTGTACTTTCAGTTATCATGTTAGTAACAGGTTACTTAGGAGAGGCTGTATATGCTGGACAAGCTGCTATGTGGGGCTTTTTCTCTGCTGTAGCATACTTTGCTATCGTTTACGAAATATGGTTAGGTGGAGCCGCAAAATTAGCTAAAGAAGCTGGTGGAGATGTTTTAGCTGCACATAAAGTTCTTTGCTGGTTCGTACTAGTAGGATGGATTATTTATCCATTAGGATACTTAGTAGGTACAGCTGACGGACAGTGGTATTCTTCTTTTGCTAACCTTGGTTTGGATATGGATGTTTTATACAACATCGCTGATGCAATTAACAAAATCGGATTCGGTTTAGTGATCTATGCTTTAGCTTGCAAGAAAACAGCTTAAGTTTCACAAACTTAAAATTACAAATTAGCGTAACCTTAGGGTTGCGCTTTTTTTTTGCACTATTTTAACGTTCATAGGCTATATCATTTCTTTGGCTTTTGTAACTTTGTAATAATTAAAACTCACAAATGAAGCTATCAAAAGACGAAATTATAAAGAAAGCTAATGCCTCCTGTAAAGACACCTTGATGGAAACACTTCAGATTGAATTTGTGGATGCTGGCGATGATTTTGTGATTGCAAAAATGCCTGTCACTAGCAAGGTACATCAACCAGACGGCGTTTTACATGGCGGGGCAACTGTTGCTCTTGCCGAAACAGTCGGAAGTTTTGCATCTCACATTTTTTTAGATACTAATGCGTATTTTGTACGAGGTATAGACATCTCAGCAAAACACGTCAAAAGTGTTAGAGATGGTTTTGTGCATGCCAAAGCAACCTTTATTCATATTGGAAAAACCATGCAGATTTTTAATATTGATGTGACTGATGATCACGGAAATTTAGTATCTACATGTAAGCTCACAACGGTCTCATTACCAAAAGAGCGTTAATATATGATAACACCTACTGATTTTTTTGATCAAATTGAAGCAGCTATTGATTCAAAACGTCCATTTGTTTTGTTTTCGAAGCCTGGACAGTCCTCAGTAAAATCATATATTCAGTTGGATTCTGATTCCTATACTATTAATGATTTTTCCGAATCAGGATTTATATTTGCTCCTTTCGATCTTCAAAGAAATCGCTATTATATTCCAACTGACAAATCTTCATTTATTGAAATAAAAAATGCTGATTTTGAAATTATTAGCCCAAAAAATACATCAAAAAAAACTAAAGATTCAACGCATCATAGAGACTTAGTGTCCAAAGCAATTGAAGAAATAAATCTCTCTAACTTAGAAAAAGTAGTGGTTTCAAGAGATTTTCAATACATATTACAAGCTTTCAATCCAATTCAAATTTTCAAAAACCTATTTCAAAAGTATCCAACCGCCTTTACGTATTGCTGGTTTCATCCAAAAACAGGTTTTTGGCTAGGGGCTTCACCCGAAAGGCTACTTAGAATACAAGGGAAATCTGTTTCTACAATGTCACTTGCGGGCACACAACCTTATGCTGATTCCAAAGATATTGTGTGGGACGATAAAAACCATAACGAACACGCATTTGTAACAGATTATCTTTTAGATGTGTTAAATGATTATTTGGATGGTATAAAGTCTGTTGGACCAAGCACGCTAAAAGCAGGGGAGTTGCTTCATCTTCAGACGCTTATTACTGGTCGCTTAAAACCATCTAAAGAGGCTTTAAAAGACCTAATACATGCGTTACATCCAACGCCAGCTGTTTGCGGAACACCAAGAGAATTAGCATTAGATTTTATTAAATCTTATGAGGGTTATGATCGTGAGTATTATACAGGTTTTTTTGGTGAGTTAAATATCTCTAACACTTCATTGTTTAGAAACTCCAAAAAAAACATTGAAAACAGAGCCTATCAGACGCTTAGAAAGTCTACGGACTTAGCGGTCAACTTACGTTGTATGAAGTTACTGAATACAACAGCGGTTCTTTACAGCGGCGGCGGGATTACTAAAGATTCTGACCCTAACCAAGAATGTCTTGAGATTCATAACAAGATACAAACCGTTAAATGCATCCTTTAAACCTTTAGGAAATATTTATTATTCCAATTCAATTTAAACCCTAAAAATTAAATAACTTTGCCTGTAAATGATACAGTCCAAGCACCCATTAGCACAATCCATTATTCAGCGCTGTCAAGCTCATGATATAAAACATATTGTGATCTCTCCTGGCAGTCGAAATGCGCCATTAACTATTGGGTTTACTGGAAATGATTTTTTTGAGTGTTATAGTATAGTAGACGAGCGATCCGCTGGTTTTTTTGCATTAGGAATGGCTCAGCAATTACAGCATCCAGTTGCCTTGGTTTGTACTTCTGGAAGTGCACTTGTTAATTATTTCCCTGCAGTTGCAGAGGCCTTTTATAGTCGAATCCCCCTTGTTGTTATTTCTGCCGACCGATCAGAGTACTTAATTAATATAGGTGATGGTCAAACAATTTCACAGCCTCATGTATTCGGCTCTCATATTTTAAATGAAGCCAATTTAAAAGAAGTAATAAAGAAATCATTTCTCAAATCATATAAAGACAACGACTCAAGTATTAATAAAGCTTTATATGTCGCACTTACAGCAAATGGACCTGTTCATATCAATGCGCCTTTTTCGGAGCCTTTATATGAAACAGTAGAGGAAGATAGCGATGAGGTTGAGATGATTAAAATTAAAAAAAGCGAGTCGACGGTTTCGTTGGCCAGCTCCATTATTAAAAAGTGGCATTCTTCAAAAAGAAAAATGATTTTAGTAGGTGTAAATGCTCCCGATAGTGTGAAGCAAGTTTACTTAGATTTAATTGGAGAAGACCCGTCTATTGTGGTGCTTACAGAAACTACGTCTAATTTACACCATTCCAATTTTTTCCCTAGCATTGACCAGTTAATATCTCCCTTAGATGCGACGGATTATGAAGCCCTTCGACCTGAAATATTATTAACTTTCGGGGGCATGGTAGTCTCTAAAAAAATCAAAACTTTTTTACGTTCATATGCGCCTAAGTTTCATTGGCATATAGACCCAATACAAGCAAATGATACTTTTTTTTGTTTAACTAAGCATTATAAATGTACTGTAAATAGTTTTTTCAAACAACTGATAAGCACTAACGATTTACCAGTTGAGAGCCTGTATTTTAGAACATGGAATCAGGTTAAATTAAGACGATTAGAAAAGCACAAGGCTTATGTAAAGTCAATTCCTTTTTGCGATTTTAAAGTATTTGATAGTATTTTGAAAAATATCCCAAACAATTTAATGGTTCAGTCTAGTAATAGCTCAACAATTCGATACCTACAACTTTTTAATTTAAATTCCTCACTCACTGTTTTTTGCAATCGTGGTACCAGTGGTATTGATGGCTCAACGAGTACGGCAGTTGGCGCAGCGACTATTTCTGATAAACCAACTGTTTTTATCACAGGCGACTTAAGTTTTTTTTATGATAGTAATGCATTGTGGAATAATTATATTCCATCAAATTTTAGAATTATAATCATAAACAATAGAGGAGGTGGTATTTTTAGAATTCTACCGGGAAATAAAAACTCAGAAAATTTTAGCACCTTTTTTGAAACCAATCATACGCTTACAGCACAATCGATTTCAGAACACTATAAGTTTGATTATCTATCTGCTAGCTCTTCTGAAGATCTCGAAACAAAATGGAAGGATTTCTATAGTCCAGGCCAACGTCCTAAAATCATAGAGATTTTCACACCATCTTCTGAAAATGATCGAATTTTATTGTCTTATTTTGATTTTATTAAATAGTATTTAATTTCATTATTTTTTTTTGTGACCTTTTCATTTTTTATGGGTCCAATAATATGTAAGCATGACTTACACACTACTCAAATCTAATTTTAATTAAACCACCTATGAACAAAAGAGATGAACTTATTATTAAATACGCCAACGACCTAAGAGAAAAATGTAAACATAATCCAGATATGGATTTATTAACAAAAGTAACTATTGGTTGTGGACCTTCAATTTATAATAGAGATTCTAGCACCATTTCTTCAACTAGTAAAGAAGAGTTGGAGACTGTTAGATATAATTTTCTTATAAATAAATTAGGACTGTCTAGTGCAGATAAACTTGAAGAGGGTATCGATAAAATTATGGAACAATATGGGCGTTCAAATCGAAATAAATACCGGGCTGTAGTTTATTACCTGTTAACTAAGCATTTTAACAAGGAGTCCATGTATTAATATTCCTAATTATTTAATTCTTAAGCGTCACAATTTGTTGTGACGCTTTTTTTATTTTCTCAATTGATAATCATTACCTTTGTGGCATGATACACATAGGAGACTATAACAAACTAACTATTTTAAGAGATACAGAACCAGGATTGTTTTTGGGTGATAACGAAGATCAAGAAGTCTTACTTCCTAATCGGTATGTACCAGAAAGCTTTGAAATTGACGACCAGATAGATGTTTTTGTCTATTTAGATAATGAAGAGCGTCTTGTTGCTGTCACAGATCACCCATATATTAAAAAAGGCGAGTTCGCATTATTACGTTGTAATTCAGTAAATGATATTGGTGCTTTTTTAGACTGGGGCTTAGTAAAAGAATTGTTTTGCCCTTTTAGAGAACAAGCTTTTCCAATGAAAGTAGGGGGTTGGTATTTGGTTTACTGTTATCTAGATGAAACCTCTGAGCGTCTTGTGGCTTCAAGTAAAACTAATCGTTTTCTTGATAATAAAGAACTGTCTGTTGAGGCCTTTGATGAAGTTGATCTAATTGTATCTCACCCTTCAGATTTAGGGATGAATGTCATTGTAAATAAAACGCATTTAGGTCTGATATTTAATCAAGATTTGTTTAAAGATATTAGTGTAGGAGATAAGCTTAAAGGGATCATTAAGAAAATTAGACCAGGTAATAAACTTGACATAACTCTAGAAAAAATTGGCTACAGAAATATTGAACCTAATGCCCAATTAATTTTAGAGTATTTAGAAAATAATGAAAACGGATTTATGAAATTAACTGATAAATCTTCTCCTGAGGCTATAAAGTCAATGGTTCAGATGAGTAAGAAAAGTTTCAAAAAAGCAGTTGGAACTTTATACAAGCAAAGACGAATCCGTATAGAATTAGATGGCATTTATTTAACAACATAAACCTGTAATCCGATGAGTAAAATACAATGGAAAACCGTTAAGGAATATGAAGACATAACATATAAGAAGTCTAATGGGGTGGCTCGAATAGCCTTTAACCGCCCAGATGTAAGAAACGCATTTAGACCAAAAACAACGCTAGAATTATATCAAGCATTATACGATGCGAACGAAGACACAAGCATTGGAGTGGTTCTTTTAAGTGCCGAAGGTCCTTCTTCAAAAGATGGTATTTATTCGTTTTGTAGTGGGGGGGATCAAAAAGCACGAGGTCATGAAGGCTACGTAGGCGATGATGGTTACCACCGACTAAATATATTAGAAGTACAACGCCTTATTCGATTTATGCCAAAAGCGGTTATAGCAGTTGTTCCAGGTTGGGCGGTTGGAGGTGGCCATAGCTTACATGTGGTGTGTGATTTAACACTTGCCAGTAAAGAGCATGCTATTTTCAAACAAACAGATGCAGATGTGACTAGTTTTGATGGGGGATATGGCTCTGCTTATTTAGCAAAGATGGTAGGTCAGAAAAAAGCAAGAGAGATATTTTTCTTAGGAAGAAATTACAACGCACAAGAGGCATTTGATATGGGAATGGTGAATGCAGTCGTTCCACATTTAGAGCTAGAAGCAACAGCTTATGATTGGGCACAAGAAATTTTAGCTAAATCACCAATTTCAATAAAAATGCTAAAGTTTGCCATGAACCTCACCGATGATGGGATGGTAGGTCAGCAAGTGTTTGCTGGAGAAGCGACGCGCCTTGCTTACATGACTGACGAGGCTAAGGAAGGGCGAGACGCCTTTTTGGAAAAAAGACCTCCAAATTTTGAGAAAAAATGGATTCCATAATATGAAAAAATTACAAGTTTGGATTTCAGCCTGCAGACTTAGAACATTGCCACTGTCAATCTCTGGAGCTATAGTTGGTTCTGGAGTTGCCTATTCAATGGGCCTTTTTAACCTTACTGTCTTTGTGTTTACAATACTCACTACTTTAAGTTTTCAGATTTTATCAAATCTTGCTAATGATTATGGAGATGGTGTAAAAGGAACTGATAATGAAAACCGTATCGGTCCCGAACGGGCTTTGCAGAGTGGTATTATCAGTCCTAAACAGATGCGAAATGCTATTATTGTCAATGTAATTATTTGCCTTCTTTTAGTGTTAGCTCTTGTGTATCAAGCTTTTGGTGCTGATCAATTTATTACTTCATCAGTTTTTATTGTGTTAGGAGTTCTAGCGATTATAGCCGCCATTAAATACACTATAGGGGCATCTGCTTATGGTTATAAAGCATTGGGAGATATAATGGTATTTTTGTTTTTTGGATGGCTGAGTGTTTTGGGAACTTATTTTTTATATTCTAAAGAAATTGATTTTTTAATGCTCTTACCAGCAAGTGCAATAGGACTTTTGAGTGCTGGAGTACTTAACTTAAATAATATGCGTGATTTTGAATCCGATAAGTTATCTGACAAACACACCCTTGCAGGATATTTAGGTTTAAAAAATGCTAGAAATTATCATTTAACTCTGATATTGACAGCCATGGTATTAATGTTACTATATTTTGAGTTGTCGCCACAAAATATTTCAATTTGGGTAATTATGATCGGATTTATACCACTTTTTATACATCTTAGTATTTTTTATAAAGTGGCAAGCCCAAAGGGTTACGATCCACAACTTAAAGTATTAGCCTTATCAACATTTTTACTCGCATTAATTTTTGGAGCATGTCATATATTAATTTAAAATTATAATAACTCTTTGATATATCTTTTATGAAGGCTACTTTTTTTAAGCATACACTTCAATTTAAACAAGCAAGCGGTACGTCTCGTGGTGTTTTAACCTACAAGGACACTTGGTTTATAGAATTGAAAAATAATGCCTTAAAAGGGATAGGGGAGTGCGGTATGTTTAAAGGCTTGAGTATTGACCATTGTGATGACTTTGAGTTGAAACTTAAATGGGCCTGTCAAAACATTGACTTAGGACTTGAAGCCTTGTTAGATCAACTTGTTGCGTTTCCATCTATTCAATTTGGATTGGAAATGGCCTTTAGATCATTGAATCAAAAATCACCTTTCGAGTTATTTCCTTCTGAGTTTACTAAGGGTAAAGATTCAATTCCTATTAATGGTCTTATATGGATGGGAGACTCTTTATTTATGAAACAACAGATTAAAGACAAGTTAGAAGCAGGGTTTACTTGTATAAAACTTAAAATTGGAGCGCTTGATTTTGATAAAGAATTAGCACTTTTAAAATCTATCAGACATGAGTTTGATGCACAAACTATAGAAATTCGTGTGGATGCGAATGGGGCTTTTAAGTCAAGGGAAGCTTTAGAGAAGTTGAAACGGCTTTCAGACTTTAATCTTCATTCAATAGAGCAGCCCATCAAACAAGGACAGCATCAAGAGATGGCGCAGTTATGCTCAGACACGCCGCTTCCAATTGCATTGGATGAAGAATTATTAGGCGTCTTTTCTGTAACAAACAAGCAAGTTTTGCTACAAACTATAAAACCTCAATACATTATTCTTAAGCCAACACTAATAGGGGGTTTTAAAGGAAGTCAAGAATGGATTGATGTTGCCGAGACTAGTAGCATTGGCTGGTGGGTAACAAGTGCCTTAGAGAGTAATATTGGGCTCAATGCGATTGCACAGTGGACCTACACTCTAAAGAACAACTTGCCTCAGGGACTGGGGACTGGTGGCTTATTTACTAATAATGTTCAAGCACCTTTGGTAGTTAATTCAGGGCGCTTATTTTATGATTTAAAAACAAAGTGGAATTTAAAATTTTAATTTATGTATATCAAACAAGCATTTAAAAACAAACACAACTGGTGGCTTTATGTGGCTGGACTTGCACTTATTGTAATCGCTGTTACTTTAGGAAGTCTCCCTCATGGTATTGCTTTAATTATCAAAGTAACACAGTCAGGCTTAGAACTTGGAGAATTAGATCCAAATAAAATGATGCAGTTGTTAGATTCAAATCTCAATTTATTTCTGATGCTGCTGTCTTTTGCCGTTGGACTTATTGGTCTATTTATTGTTGTCAGGTTTTTACACAAACAATCGATTAGAAGTTTAACAACGTCAAGACCAAAAATTGATTGGAAGCGTTTTTGGTTTGCCTTCTTATTTTGGGGCTTTATATCTGTCATAATGATTATGATAGATTACCAGTCTTCTCCTGAAAACTATGTATTTAATTTTGAGTTAAAACCTTTCTTAATCTTGGTAGCTATTGCTGTTGTTTTAATTCCACTTCAAACTAGTTTTGAAGAGTATCTTTTTAGAGGGTATTTAATGCAAGGAATTGGAGTGATTTGTAAAAACAAATGGGTGCCTTTGATTGTCACCTCTGTACTATTTGGAATGCTTCATATTGCCAACCCAGAAATTGACAAGCTAGGCTACATTTTATTGGTACATTATATTGGTACGGGATTTTTTTTAGGGATCATTACTTTGATGGATGAGGGGCTTGAACTAGCTCTTGGATTTCATGCGGCTAACAACTTATTTACAGCACTATTAGTTACTGCAGATTGGACTGCTTTTCAAACAAATTCTATTTTCAGAGACATATCAGATCCAGATATAGGGACTCTCGAAATATTCAGCTCTGTTTTTATTATATACCCGATCCTTATTTTTGTTTTTGCAAAAGTATACAAGTGGACCGATTGGAAAAATAGATTATTAGGGCCAATCATTGTAGACCCAGAAAAAGGTGAGGTTTACCTCACGCCTGCGAAAGACGCTTAATTAAATCAAAGTCATATTATCATAGTTGAAACTAAACACGACATATAAGCAGCCACATAGTTCCTTTAAATTGAACGGGGCTTTTTATGATCATCTTGGCCTGTTGACCCTTGCAGCTGTTTTTATTAAAGCAAGTGATAATTACCTAAAATCTTTGGGTGTTTTCATAGAAAAATGGGTGGATTCAAATTCAGAAATCAGTCTTCAAACATCGGGCTCAACAGGAACACCCAAAACCATTTTAATGTCCAAACAATCCATGGTCAATTCTGCTTTGGCTACTGGGAACTATTTTAAATTAAGCCCTGGAGATTCTGCTTTGTCTTGTTTGCCATTCACCTACATTGCTGCTAAAATGATGTTTGTAAGAGCCTATGTTTTAGGATTGGAATTAGAGTGTATAAAACCAAGTTCCTCCCCTTTGGAGTCGCTTTCTAAATCTTATGACTTTTGTGCTATGGTGCCTTTACAACTCGAGAATTCAATCTCAAAATTAGATCAGATTAAAACACTTATTGTAGGGGGTGCACCACTTTCTACTGATTTAATGGATCAACTAAAAAAATCAGCTTCAAGGGTATATGAAACCTTTGGAATGACTGAAACGGTGAGTCATATTGCGGTTAAAAAAATCAGTAAATCTTTTTCTTTATTTGAAGTCTTGCCTTCGGTTTCTATTGCTGTAGATGATCGAAATTGCTTGCTAATTGATGCGCCAGAATTGGCCTCAAATACAATTCAAACAAATGACCTTGTCTGTTTACATTCTAAAACGACTTTTGAATGGGTGGGACGCTATGATGCGGTTATTAATTCTGGGGGGATTAAAATATCACCCGAACAGCTAGAACTGCAACTTGAAGGGCTTATTCAGCAACGTTTTTTTATAGCCTCACAAAAAGAGACTGTATTAGGGGCCGTTGTGATTTTGGTAATAGAGAGTTTAACTCCTTATGAGTCGTTAGATTTTAAAGCTATTGAGCCACTAAAACGGCCAAAGCATATTTATTACTTAGACAAATTTATTGAAACACCTTCTGGAAAGATAAAGCGTCAAGAAACACTCGCACAGCTTAAACTTGTATAACGCCCATATTAAAGGCTTTCTCTATAGGAGCATGATTTGCTGCTTCAATTCCCATACTAATCCAATCACGAGTTTCTGTAGGCTCAATAACCGCATCTGTCCACATTCTTGCTGCCGAGTAATACGGAGATACCTGCGCATCGTAGCGTGATTTAATCTGATTAAATAATTCTGCTTCTTTTTCAGTTGTAATTTTATCACCTTTCTTTTTTAAAGAGGCGGTTTCTATCTGTAGCAATACTTTTGCAGCACTGTTTCCGCTCATCACCGCTAACTCAGCACTTGGCCAGGCGACAATTAATCGCGGGTCATAGGCTTTGCCACACATGGCATAATTTCCAGCTCCATAGCTGTTTCCAATAATAATAGTGAATTTAGGAACCACACTATTACTGAGTGCATTGACCATCTTTGCACCGTCTTTTATAATCCCACTGTGTTCACTTTTACTCCCCACCATAAACCCAGTGACGTCCTGTAAAAAAACTAATGGTATTTTTTTCTGATTACAATTAGCAATAAAGCGGGTCGCTTTATCTGCACTGTCATTATAAATAACTCCACCAAATTGCATTTCTCTTTTGGCACTTTTAACTAATTTACGTTGGTTAGCCACAATTCCTACGGCCCACCCGTCAATACGAGCATAGGCTGTAATGATAGTTTTGCCATAGTCGGCTTTATATTCTTCAATTTCAGAACCATCAACCAATCGTTCTATGATTTCATACATGTCATACTGGTCTGCTCTTGATTTTGGAAGTAGTCCGAAAATATCTTTGGGATTTGCCTTTGGTTTTTTAGAAGGTTTTTTATTAAAACCCGCTTTGTCAAAATCTCCAATCTTATCCATGATCGATTTAATTTTGTCTAAAGCATCTGCATCATCCTTGGCCTTGTAATCAGTGACTCCACTTATTTCGCAATGCGTTGTAGCGCCTCCAAGTGTTTCATTATCTATAGATTCTCCAATGGCGGCTTTTACTAAATAGCTCCCCGCTAAAAAGATGCTTGCTGTTTTGTCAACGATGATGGCTTCATCACTCATAATAGGCAAGTAGGCCCCCCCGGCAACACAGCTTCCCATCACAGCAGCTATTTGGGTAATACCCATACTACTCATTTGTGCATTATTTCTGAAAATTCGACCAAAGTGCTCTTTATCAGGGAAAATTTCATCTTGTAATGGGAGATAAACCCCAGCTGAATCAACTAAATATATAATCGGTAGTTTATTTTCCATTGCAATTTCTTGCGCCCGAAGATTCTTTTTTGCTGTTATTGGAAACCAAGCACCAGCTTTTACCGTTGCGTCGTTGGCAACTACAATGCATTGTTTTCCCTTTATATAGCCTATTTTGACCACCACTCCGGCTGAAGGACAGCCTCCGTGAGATTCGTACATGCCGTCTCCGGCAAACGCACCGATTTCGATTGATTTTGATTTTTTGTCTAACAAATAATCAATACGCTCTCGGGCAGTTAGTTTTCCTTTGGCGTGTTCTTTTTCGATTTTGGATTTACCACCACCTAATCTAACTTGCGCTAAACGCTTCTTTAAATCGGTAACAAGTAGTTTATTATAATCTTCGTTTTTATTGAAGTTTAAATCCATAGCACATATATTTGTTACACAAAAATAACAATATTCTTGAGTTTCAAGTTTTTGTTAACGAACAATTATAAATATATCATCATATGAAATTAGTTTACCACGAGGCCACTTCAAGAGGATTTGCAAATCATGGCTGGTTACAAGCGAATCATTCCTTTAGTTTTGCTAATTTTTATAATGCTGAAAAAATGAATTTTGGAACTTTAAGAGTTTTAAATGATGATTTGATTGCTCCAGGTATGGGCTTTGGAACCCATCCACATGAAAACATGGAAATTATTACAATCCCACTTTCAGGTCTTTTAAAGCACAAAGATTCAATGGGAAATAGTTGGGAAGAGGTCAAAGCTGGGGAAGTTCAAGTGATGTCAGCAGGGACAGGCATTCAGCATTCAGAAGTAAATGGTTCTAAAACCGACTATTTAAGCTTGTTTCAAATATGGATTGTCCCAAATAAAAAAAATGTAACTCCTCGATATGATCAAACCTATTTTCAGACACCTACAACAGGAATACTTCAGGTTTTGGTGTCTTCTATAGATAGTACTAAGACCTCTGGTTTAAAAATCCATCAGAATGCACAACTATCGAGACTTAATTTAAACGCGGGGGCTACCTTTGAGTACCCCTTAAAATCAGAGACTCATGGCGTTTATGTGATGCAAGTGATTGGAGTTTCTGAAGTTGCAGGTCAGCATTTGAATCAAAGAGATGCCGTGGGTATTTCTAAAGTAGATTCATTTTTAGTGAAAGCCCAAGAGGACGCTCAATTGCTTTTTATTGAGGTGCCAATTTTAGATTGATAATTAGACCTTAGAACGTTTGGTTAAACTGAGTTTTAGTTCAGTTCAGGAGATGTTAACATTAGTAATTTAGTTTATACCTACTTTGTACGTAATAGTTTTTACCGGTAGTATGCACTTGTTTATTTTCTCCATCAAAATCCATTGTAAAAATGTTGAAATGTTCCCCATTTCCGCTACTGTAAACGATTTTAGTATCGTTAGAATTAAACTTAGGCATTATGTCTATTTGATCTTTAGAATTTGTTAAGTTAATCGTATTTTCAGGATTTTCTAGCTCAATGAGTACTATATCTCCGTCTAAAGAAAACAACAACCATTTTCCATCTTCTGAAATATCATACTCCAACATGTTCGCGCCTGCTCCATTCACTCCTTCAGGATAATTAAAAATCTTTTTTCTGTTTTCCCCATTAGAGTCTATAATGTAAAGGTTTTCCCCAAAACCATTATTTTCATCCTCTTCTGTTCCCCAAAATGATATATTCCCATTTGAATGAGCTCTAACAAAGAATGTCCAAAATATTTGTTGGGGATGAGTTCTTTGATCCCATTTATTTTGAGTTAAATTAATATATGCAGTGTCTCTTAATTTAAAAAAATCATAAGTTTCCGTATTTCCTTTTTCAAAGGTTTTAAATAGAGAATCTTTTAATACGTGTGTATCCGTATTTCCTATTTCATTTTCCTTAATTCCTATAAGGGGACCAAGATCTTTATGCCAATCCATTACACCCCCTGGAACAGCAAGATCACCCTTTTTATAATCCCCTTCCCAAAATTTTGTGTGCTTTTTTGAATGAAGATCAAAATAATAAGATCCATACACCCCATTTCTTTGTCCCATGTATGCAATTTTTTTCCCATCAGGCGACCAACAAGGCCATTTCACACTTGAATGATTATTTGTTTCAAATGTGAATAATTTTATTTTTTTATTTTTTTCTAAATCAATACTATACATGGTAGAGTCTAGTTTGCTATAAAATGCAACTTGATTATTTTCTACTATATTTCTACTCTTTTCTTTCGTAATATTACAACACACGAATAATGTTAATGATGCTAAAAAGATTGATAAATAAATTTTTCTCAAAGTTTTAATTATGTTCATAATTTACAGTTTTTAGACAGCATTTTTTTTTGCTATCGCGATTAGTATTAATTCAGTTGATTATTAGTAATATCATTTTTTGCTTTTTATTTGGTGTCGTTGTTAAAATTTCGACTTTGGTTGGTCAGTTTTTTTTCGATTGTAATGCTTTTTTTAATTTGGTATATCGGATAGTATATTCCCATTAGGGCAGCAGAAACCGGTAAAATTTCAAGTTTATTTTTAGCCAAAACCATGTGTTTTTTCTTATCGCATTCATTTTAAAAGTAAATCAACGATTTGGCGTTGTTGGTAAACAGCACTGATCTTTCGTAAACCATCAAACGCCTTATTTACTATATAAAGTTTTGTAAGCTAGTTTTACTTTTTTAATGCAGTAACCTGTATTTCAATCTTCATTTTTGGGTCCGCCAGTCCTGCTGAAAACATAGTCGCAGCGGGTCTAATTTTCCCAAAATATTTCCGAAGTGTCGACCAGCACTTTTCGAATTCTGTGGCATCTGTCAATATGTATGTTACTCGAATCACTTCATCTAAATTTGACCCTGCTTGAATTAAAGCATTTGAGATGTTAATTAAACATTGTTCAGTTTGTGATATTATATCATCTTCAATGGTCATTGTTTCGTAGTTGTAACCCGTTGTTCCCGATACAACAACCCAGTTGCCCTGAACAACAGCTCTCGAATAACCAATTTCTTTTTCAAACTTAGTCCCTGAACTAATTAATTTTCTCATTAATCTATGTTTTCTTGCTTACGTTCTGGCTAAGCTGCGTTTTAATGCAGTTTAGGTTTTGTTAGCAATTGTTTAATCTAATATTTCTTTTACTCTTAGCTGCAATTCAGGAGTTACCTTTAGTTTAAACCAATCATTTTTGGCTTGCCAAATATTATTTCTTGGAGATGGATGTGGAAGTACAAAGTATTTAGGTAGATATTCTTGATAGTTTTTCACTGTTTCAGTTAGTGTTTTTCTCGCATCTTTTTTAAGGTAATAGTTTTGAGCATATGTCCCCACTAATAAAATTAATTTCACTTCTTTCATTTGTGTTATGAGTGAATTATGCCAAAGTGGGGCACATTCTTTTCTTGGAGCTAAATCTCCTGATTTTCCTTTTCCAGGATAACAAAACCCCATAGGAACTAAAGCAACCTTTTGAGGGTCATAAAAAGTTGTTTTGTTAACATCCATCCATTTTCTTAAATTTTCTCCACTCTTATCATCCCAAGGGATACCACTTTCATGAACCACAGTTCCTGGAGCTTGTCCAATAATAATTATCTTGCTTTTACGATGTGCTGAAACTATTGGTCTTGGACCAAGTTCTAAATGAGGAACGCAAACGGTACATATTGATATTTTCTGTAATAATTGCTTCACAAGTGATCTATATATTTGCTAACGGATAGTATGTGAATAACAGCGGATTAAAACACGCTAACTTTTGATTAAACACAGACCTTTTTTGTAATTATTTAATTTGGATTTAGCACTAAACCGCTATTATTCTTATTCATTGTTAGCAAATCGTTATTTTAAATAGTTCTTAATGCCATAACTTGCTAAAACACCTTCTCCAGTTGCTGCAGCTACTTGGGCTATTGCACCTTCTCTGCAATCTCCTGCAGCAAATATTCCTTTGACATTAGTTTCTGCTAAGCCTGTTGTTACAATAAAATTTCTTTCATTTAATTCAATTAACTCTTCGAATGGTTTTGTATTTGGTATTAGCCCAATAAATATAAATACTCCATCAGCCAAGATTAATTCTTCTTTACTTGTTTCATTATCTTTTACTTTTAACGATTGAAATAATTCATTTTCTCCAGCTATAAATTCAAGAGAAGTTTTATTCATATAAGTAGAGATATTATCAATTGTTTTTAACTTTTCTATATAAGTCTTTGAAGCAATAAAGGTATTAGATCGATTAACAATTTTTACTGATTTACAGAACCCTGCAAGAAATATCCCTTCTTCTAAGGCTGAGTTTCCTCCACCTATTACAATAATATCTTTATCTCTATAAAATGCTCCATCACAAGTAGCACAAAAATGAATTCCAGACCCAATTAATTCAGTTTCATTAGGAATTCCTAATAATCTATATGTAGACCCTGTAGATAACACTACTGTTTTACCAAAATAAGATGTGCTTTTAGTATTTATAGCAAACAACCCATCTTTTTTTGAAATATTAATCACTTCTTCTCCCGTTTTTATGACAGCGCCATAAGTTTTTGCCTGTTCCTCCATTTTATCCATTAATTTGGGACCAGAAATAGAAGTGAAACCAGGATAGTTTTCGATTTTTTCTGTTAAAAATGCATTGCCACCAATGTTTTTTTTCTCTAAAAGAAGTGTGTCGAAACGATCCCTTTGAGCGTAAATAGAGGTTGTCAAACCTGCCGCACCACCTCCAATTATTATCGTGTCAAATATTTTATGTTCCTTTTCTATGTTTATGGACAAAAGCTTCGTTAAGGCAACATTGTCAGGATTTGTATGAGTAATGTCATCAATTAAAATGGTAGGTATGATTCTTTTTCCATTGTTAATTTCTTCAACTTTTGCAGTTGCCCAATCATTTGCATCAACATCTATGAATTCAAAATTAATAGCATTATCTCTCAAAAAGTTTTTAGCTCTTCTGCAATCAGGGCACCAGTCCGCACCAAATAGTTGAACCCTGCCAGCTTCATTTATACCTAAAACTGCTGAAAGTTCCACATTATTTGGATTAGTAAATGGTTTATCATTAATAATTACCGTTGGAATAATTCTCTTACCGTTGTTGATTTTTTCTACTTTTTCTGTAGCATTTTTATCTAAATCAACATCAATAAAAGTAAACTCAATATTGTTATCAGTTAAAAAAGATTTAGCTCTTCTGCAGTCTGGACACCAATCTGCACCATATAGTTCAATTTTTCTCATTTTGTTTTTGGGGTTATTTTCTACCTTTAGTAGAAAGAGTTAAAGTTGTTTCTAAAAGCAATTACAGTTTGGACTTGTATCCAAACTGTAATTACAATTGTAATATTTTAGTTGAATAACCAACTATCTCTTATTAGTTTATTTTTTTTAGAAGCATTTGGGTCAGTTACTAAAACGGACTCGATTACTTTTGGTGAGGAAGCATTTCCTTTTAACTGTATTTCTTTACCGTCTCGTTTTATGGTTATGGTAACTTTTGTTTCCATTTTCCATGAAAAGGAATCCTCTATAATTTGTTTTATGTTACTTCCAAACGTTTTACCATTAACAGATACAATAATATCGCCTTTTTGCACGCCCATTTCAACAAGCCAACTATTAAGTGGGAGGTCTCCACCAAAGAAAAAACCTTTATTAGGACCGTAATCAAAATATATAGACTGTTCTTTGTTAGTATGTATAAAATAAGAGGTATTCACTTCTTTCTTCTCTATAGCAATACCTACCTTTTTCAATATGGCTTCATAAGAAATAGGTGTGTTGCCTTGAACGTGATTCTTAAAAAAAAAACCAATACTTGGGTTGGTTAATTTAGTTATTTCTTCTATAAAGGTATCATCTTCAAATGGGTGATTTGGGTTATATTTTTTAGATAAATTTTTCACCAAATCTAGAACTCCTTGCTTACCATTGCTTAGTTCTCGCAATTGTATGTCTAGTGCCAAAGCTATCAGCGTTCCTTTTTTATAGACATTCATATATTGGTCTTTGTAGGAATCTGTTAAAATATGTTCGCTCATTTTGGTAAAAGAAATCGTATCAGAATACGCTTTAGA
Source organism: uncultured Flavobacteriaceae bacterium (assembly GCA_905181825.1). Classification (GTDB taxonomy): domain Bacteria; phylum Bacteroidota; class Bacteroidia; order Flavobacteriales; family Flavobacteriaceae; genus Hel1-33-131. The sequence continues at coordinate 1,924 of CAJIZJ010000003.1, read as the reverse complement.
CTGATTAATTTTACTCATTATGCGAGCATAAAACTCTTTCTCTGTAATTAGTTTTTGATTTACCAGAAATATATTAGCAAAATACTCTGTTAACCCTTCATATAACCATAAATGTTTTGACATTTTCTTAGGGGAATTGTATTCAAAATCATGAATGTATTCTGAATGTAATTGCAATGGTGTGACTATATGAAAAAACTCGTGAGAAATAACATCTCTGGCACTTTCCTCTATGACTTCTTGATTAAAATCATCATTAAAAACACCAATAGTAGAAGAGTGGTGTTCTAATGCGCCAAAACCAGAGAAGATAGAAGAGGGTAATCCAAAAAGTAAGATGGTATAACTATCTGTTGTTTTTAAATTTCCTAAATATTGTTTTTGTGCCTTCATGGTTTCCTGAAGCACCGATTTTAATTTTACAGGGTTAATATTTTTAGATTTGCTAAACAATGCTAATTCAATGTCCATATCATCTACTTGAAAATGCAGGCTAGTATCTTTTTGAATAAGTATAGGATTGTCAATAATAGAAAAATATCTATTTGCAGAATAATAAGATATCTTTGTATTATTCTGTTCAATGGTTTTAACCTCCTTCATAGAAGTTGTGGCAAAAAGGTTATTTGGGTATAATATTTCTAGGTTATAAGGAGTATTTGTATATCCATATATATATCCAACTATTGAGTGCATATTCAAGTAAAAATTATCCCCTTTTTCAAAATTTGTTCCTACTGTAGCTAACATACCATCTAATGGCTTTTTCTCCTTTTCTCTATCAAAACTATCGTTTACCCAGTAAGTTATTTTACGCAACTTATCCATATTGGGGATGTACCAAGAGTTATTATCTTTCCTTTCTATAGTTAATAAATTACCATCTTGGCCAAAGGCTTTAAAGTCTTGTATATACTGACCATAGTCTTTGTCAGAATACGTGCCAGGAACAATTTCTGGAATATAAAAAGTGTTCGTTTTTGGTGTCAGGTTATTTAGAGTTATGGTTACTTTTATTTTGTCTTCAACCACTTGAACTAAATCTATGAATACCTGTAAAGAAGGAGCACTTATTTTATTGATTTTAGAAACACCACAGGAGTTTAATACGTAGATAATAAAAATTAAGAGTAATCTTTGACATATATTTAAGATTTTTCTTTTCATCATATTTATGTTTTTTTAGTGAAAGGGCTTGGCAATTGGCTAACGCCGCGCTATACGCAGTGACGTTCTGGGTTTTAAATGGAAGCATTTTAATGCGATTCATTAAAAAGACAAGAGAACGTTATCAAATTGCGGTATAACGACTTGATATGCACTTTTTAGTTCGATACCACCTCAAGGTGATTGCTAGTTATTCTCTTAATTCCTACGCCCACCGCAATTTGGTAGAGCGCGGCGATATTGCACAATCCCAAAGGGTGGGAGTGCGAAGCACGTAGCCATTTGGGTTCACCTTTAGGTGAATTGTGCAATATCGGTTAGTATATGAAAAGTAGGCGATTTTGAAGCACTAAATTTTCGGTAAAACACAAACTTTGATACGAACCAAAAACCTTGATTTTATTACTAATTCGCCTATTTTTTATATACATTGTTATCTTTTGTTTTTTTCTATCCACTTTAATACAGAAGGCCAAATCTCTTTTGCTGAATTTCTACTCATAATAATTCTGCTATGGTCATAATTTTCTAAATTCCCATTTTCTTTAGAATAGAAAAGTAGTTTGTTTTTCTTGTTTTTAAATGCTTTTAAAAACTTTTCACAACCTTCTTTTGGTGCTATAAAATTATCTCCTTTAGCACAAATTGACAATATTGGAACATTAATTTTTTTCATTCTATATAAATAGTTAAACCCATTTTCCCCGACAAAATTCTTTTTTAAATTCCAATCAAACCATTGTTTCATAGTGTGATA
>CAJIZJ010000002.1 GCA_905181825.1 uncultured Flavobacteriaceae bacterium | reverse complement strand
TTTAAAAGCATCGGACACAGTTCCCGAAGTCCCATTTCCAATTACAAAAGCAGGCGCAGAGACATCATAACTTCCTGCACTTGTAGCGCTTGATCCAGAAGAGTTATACTGACCTATTACAAAGGATGCGAAATCTGAAGCAGTTGCATTATAACCAATTACCGTAGAATAATATCCAGATGCTGTTGATGCGCGCCCCATTGCAGTTGCATTATAGCCACTAGCTGTATTGCTTCTTCCAGTCGCTAATGAGGCATAGCCACTTGCTGTGGATGATTCTCCTAGAGCTGTAGATTGACTTCCACTTGCGGTTGTACTATTACCCAGAGAAGTTGAGTAATTTCCTGTAGCAGACGTTGATTTACCTAATGCCGTTGAGTTAGCCCCACTTGCAATGCTGCTTTCTCCCATTGCCGTAGAATAATTACCACTTGCTGCAGTAGAATAACCTGATGTAAAGGCCACATGTCCTGTTGCTGCTGTAGCATATCCTACGGCAAATTGTCCGCCTAGGTTTGTTGTTGAGGGGGGGATAGCAGTTATACTACTTGATGTTGGTCCAGCTACATTCATAAACCCTGAAACAAAAGCACCAACTCCTGAAGCTCTGTTGTAAGCCCCCATAGCTGTAGAACCCCAACCTGAAGCTCCCATTCCAACGTGAGATGTTCCCTCCCATGATTGTCCACCTGATAATGTTTGAGCGGAAGTATATTGTGAAATCATTGCGTCTGTTGACCAGTCGCCTTGAGTTGAAAAAATCCCACTTCCATCACTAGTTCTATCAGCACCACCAGTTCTGTTTATTCTTCCACTTTCAGAAATAGTCCATTGAGCTACGATGTCGGATGACACAGAAGCAAAAATTATAAAAAAGATAACTGTTAATTTTTTCATGATATTTAATTTTGGTTAATTCAGATTCTTAGTTTAAGAGATGCAACCATTGTGTTTTTGAAGTTGAAACTCAATTATTCAACAGAATAATAAGTAAACTGGAATTAAATTTATAAAAATAAAATGTATTTTATTACATTTTTAAATATTTATATAGCCAAATAGTGTATAATTAATAAATTTAACCATAAATTAATGACATATTAATCGAATATTAACTATTTAGTAACGACTATCGTAATTTAAATATATAGCCCAAAATATGGACAGATATTAAATTTTATATAGAGAAAAACAGTTAAAATTGAAAATCCAAGATTAAATAGTTCGAGCCTTGAATTAGCTATTGATAAAGCGCTTACATTATCCGGATCTCTCGAAAATATTTAGTTATGAGGGAAGTTAAAACAACGATAAAAAATTCAAAATTTAGTATTTCCATCTGGGATGAGTTATAACAAGCTAAATGAGCGAGTTCGTACCCCAAAAATGAACGCTATTTTTGGCTCAATACCGATTTTACGGAGGGAAATTTCAAATATAAAAAATGGAGAACCGATTCCAGTGAATCAATTCTCGGATTTAGTGACCCAATCTTACAGAAGTTCAAACTTTATTAGTCGTTATATTTTACCAGTAGAGTCTAAACATAAGGTTTGGCGTAATTCCGACAGAAAACTTCTCTATTAATTCTATTGGATCATCTAAACTGTTATTTCCTCTGTATTCTCTACTAATTAAGTTCCTTCTATCATAAATATTTCTAATTGATAATCCAACTTTCCCTCTTAATTTATTGTGCTTAGACATTTTAAAATTATAGGTGGAAGAAAAATCAAGACGATGATAAATAGGCAATTCACCTGTATTAATACCATCAAATTCTAATCCGCCGCTACTTTCTTTTGCAATAGTATAAGGTTTGCCTGTTTGCCATTTCCAACCTAATGCAAATTGAAAACCATCTAATTTATAACTCAAAGACGTTGAAACTGAATGTGTAACATTAGATTTTGAAGTAAAATCTTTATTGTTATTTAAATTTCCGAATCTACTTTCTGATTTATTAAGTGAATAACTTAACCAATAATTAAAACCATTAAAATTTCTTTTCACAAAAGCATCTAATCCAATAATCTTCCGCTGACCAATATTAAAATTACTATTCTCAGGATTTAAAAATCCAAGTGATAAAGCTGTGATGTTTTTTAATTTTTTATAATACGTATCTATATCGATGCTTAATCCTTTTTTACTATAAATAAATCCTGCAGAAATTTGCTGACTATTAGTAATGGGAAACGCATTACCGTCTGCCAATCTCCACACTCTATTTTCTAGTGAAAGATCGCTTAATATGGTTTCATCAATCTCACTGATAATTTGGTTCTTAATTTCCGCAGTGGCCTGAAAATTTAAGTTTTTTAGAAGTGGTTTATAAACCACCATCCTTGGCTCTACCCTTACAGCATCTAGTTCGCTAAAATAAGTACTTCGTAAGCCAAAAGAAAGATTAAAAAGTTTTGGGTTTTCATAGTCATATTGACCATATACACTATGCGTTTGTATCGTGTTATTTTCTGTGTCTAAAACAAATGAAAGGTTCGTTGTGTTTAAAAATGCATAAGCAACATCTTTGAGTGCGTATTGGTAACCGATTGCAACTTGACTCGCTTTTGATCCATCAATGGTAACTTCTGATGATATGCCTGAATCAAAAATGGTGTTCCGCTTTTCAAAATCTGAAACTTGCATATCACCTTCAATTGTAATAAAATTATAGTTGAGTTTATAATCAGAAAAAAAAGCCGTTGTATTTTGAGTTGTTTTTTCGTTCCACTTTACCTTCCAACCTAAACCATACCCCATATTACTTGTTACTAATTTGTCAATAAATTTTCGATTGTTATCAGTATGATTTAAAACATAATCTAATTGATTATCAATGGAGATAACACTTGCGTAAAGACTGTTATTTTTATTCGGCTTATAATTCAGTTTTAGATTATAATCAAAAAAAGAAAACTCATTATTCTCATTTTCAGAATTATTGATTTTAGTACTCTCAAAAACTTTGTCCTCTAACTGATTAAACGTAAATGTTTCTAATGCTTCTCCATAGCTACGTCTAAAAGACCCTTGAACATTCAATTTATCCTTTATAATAGGAACCTCTAATAATGCATCTCCGTTAATACCGTTAAAGCCTAACTGAGCTTTTACAGTTTCAGAAATAGTAGAGTTAGAAGACATATCTATAACACTCGATAAGCGATCACCATACTTCGCATGAGAACCTTTATTTATAAATTTAATTTTTGAAGTAACATTTGGGTTAAATGGAGAAATCATACCAAAAAGATGACCTTTATGATAAATATTTATACCATCCCAGATTAAACGATTTTGATCTGAAGCTCCGCCTCTGACAAAAAACCCAGAAGCGACCTCATTTGGACTTAAGACTCCTGGTAACAGCTGAATACTTTCTAAAACATCTGGCTCAGTAAGACCGGGTAGAATACCAAGTTTAGAAGGAGACAGCTTAAAAGAGCCATTATTTATTTTTTTTACACCCTCTGTTAAGTAACTGCGAATAATCACTTTGTCGAGCTCATGTATATTTACATTTTCCTTTAGAAAATGGTTGATAATGATATAGCGATTATTCACTATTTTATAACTGAGCTTGGTTAGCAACTCTAAAGATTCTAAGACTTCTCTTATAGTACGTTTTTCTCTTTTTAATGACATACGCTTATTACTTATATCATCATCTTGATAAGAAAATATTACTCCGTAAGTATCTTCTATTTTAGTAAAAACCTCTACAATAGTTTCATTTTTAAGTTCAAAGTAAAAAGCCTCTTCTTGCGAAGAGGCTAATAATGGAAGTGAAATTAAAGCATAGACATAGATTAACTTCATCTTTAATATCTAAGTTTAATGTTATGTTTTTCTTTTTCGTTATAGTTAATATGTAGTGCGTCAAAAACAGTAATTAAAGCAATATTGAGGTTGTTGTGGGGGAAACCACCAGAGAAAATCGTTGAGTCATCGATAGATTCTGAATCAATTTTAATATTGTATTGTTGTTCTAGAGCAGTGATCACATATTTAATTGGCACACTTTTAAATGTACTTTCGCCATCAATCCATGTTGGTTCTAAAAGCTGAGTAGTTGAAGATTCTGATTGATCATCATTTATTTTCCTAATGCGCTGCGATGGCAGTAAAATATGTGATGAAGAATTTGTCCAAACTCTTACTTTACCTTCATAACAAACCACATCAAAAAAATCATCTGAAGAAGTTACATTAAACTGAGTTCCTAGAACTCTAACTGAACCATTGTTTGTATTCACAGTAAAGGCACTTCCCTTTTTGACCTTAAAATAAGCTTCGCCATTTAAGGTTAATTGTCTCTTCTCTTTCCAATTACTTTCATTATAAGTGATGGTAGATTTGGAGTTTAAAATTACTTGAGAACCATCTATAAGTGAAATGGTTTTAGTTTCACCAAAATTAGTTTCATGTGTAACAATATTAGTACTAAAAATTGAAAACAAGCCAAATAGTAAAACAATCGAAGCTGCAACACCAATAGACCAACCCACAGGACGCAACTTACGAACTATAGTCTTTTTATTAGCTGTCTTTTCTTGTATTCTGTTAAACGAATCTTCAGTTGATGCATTTAATTGATCTGAAACTTCTAAGCCTTTTCGTAGCTTTAAATAAGTAATATAATCTGCCTGACTAATACGGATTTTTAATTCTGTATCAGAGAGTTTCCCTTCTAGCCATTGTGCTAAAAAAGTTTCTTCTTTGCTATTTGAGTTCTGATTTTCCATTCTATTTCTATGTTTATGACAACTAACTACATAAATACCCTACTTCATGGTTTCAATTAAACGTTACCTATTTCTTTTCTCATTACAACCAAGGCTTGATGCATTCGTTTTTCTAC
>CAJIZJ010000001.1 GCA_905181825.1 uncultured Flavobacteriaceae bacterium | reverse complement strand
TCTCAAACGATCATAGACTGTTTTTTAGAACAAGTCAAGAAATATAAAATTGAAGTTCTTTTAAATCACCCTGTTCAAGGGATTCGTTATAAGAACGAGACTTGGGAATTAGACACCATAAAAGGGGTTTTTTCAACTCCAAAACTTTTAATTGCTACGGGGAGTAACCCTAAGATATGGAAGTTGTTAGCGTCTTTGGGGCACGAAGTAATTTCAGCTGTCCCCTCTTTGTTTACTTTTAACATCAAAGACCCACGCCTCAAAACAATTCCCGGAGTGGTCGCTACGGATGTTCGAGTGTCAGTTGTGGACAGCAATTTGGAATCTGAAGGGCCTTTATTAGTGACGCATACAGGATTAAGCGCCCCATCAATTCTTAAACTATCTGCCTATGGTGCTTTGGAATTAGCAGAAAAAAAATACAAATTTCAAATTCAAGTTAATTTTATTAAACAAGAATTTTCAGAATGTTTGGAGCGCTTATTGGAAATCAAAATTGCATTTCCTAGAAAAACAATTTTAAAATCGACCCAGTTTGACCTCCCAAAACGCTTATGGGAACAATTGGTGATCGCGGCACACATTCCTAACGACCTTCGTTGGGCTGAGGTTAATAAACAACAATTACAAGCAGTAGCCAGTCAACTGACCGAAGCCGTGTTCGCGGTTGACGGCAAAAGCACCTTTAAAGAAGAGTTTGTGACTGCTGGTGGGGTTGAACTTAAAGGCGTCAACTTTAAGACTTTTGAAAGTAAGCATTATAAAAATTTATTTTTTGCTGGCGAGGTTCTTAATATTGATGCGGTTACTGGAGGTTTTAATTTTCAAAATGCTTGGACAAGTGCTTTTATTGCTGCACAACAATTGTCAAAATAACGAATAAATAAAGGGAAGTTAGTATCTTTGTTTCTCATGCCAATTTTATGATCGTATCTGAATTCATTCCAAAGCCCTATAAATCTCTTTTAGACAGCGGCTCCGTCGTTTACAGCTCTCCTAGTAATATAGCTTTGATTAAATATTGGGGTAAAAAAGCCCATCAAATTCCTGCTAATCCTTCTATTAGCTTTACACTTAATAACTGTAAAACTCAAACAACGCTTAGTTTTGAAAAAAAGACAACTGCTGGTTTCTCTTTCAATGTGTTTTTGGAAGGTGATTTACAACCCGACTTTAAACCCAAAATTGAACAATTCTTTAAAAGAATTGAAGTTTACATTCCATTTTTATCGGCCTATCATTTTACTATTGAGACCTCAAACACATTCCCTCATAGTTCTGGAATAGCCTCTTCGGCGTCTGGCATGAGCGCTTTAGCACTGTGTCTGGTCCAATTAGAAAGTTACTTAAGCCCAGGAATTTCAAAAGCTTTTTTTAATAAAAAAGCCTCTTTTCTAGCACGACTCGGATCTGGAAGCGCTTGTAGAAGCATAGAAGGGCCTATGATTGTATGGGGAGCCCATGCGAATATTACAGGCAGCTCGGATTTAATTGGGGTTAAATTTCCTTATGAAGTGCATTCAAATTATAACAACTTTCAGGATACAATTCTTTTAGTTGACAAAGGTGAAAAGCAGGTGAGTAGTACAGTTGGTCACGACTTAATGCATGGCCATCCTTTTGCTGAACAACGCTTTGAACAGGCACACTCCAACATGGATGCGCTTATTGGAGTTTTAAAAACAGGTGATTTGAAAGCGTTTATCAGTATTGTAGAACGAGAGGCACTCACTCTTCATGCCATGATGATGAGCAGTGACCCCTATTTTATATTAATGAAGCCAAATACATTGGAAATCATTAATAAAATTTGGGCATTTAGAAAAAAAACAGGTCTCCACATATGTTTTACATTAGATGCAGGTGCAAACGTGCATGTTCTTTTTCCTGAAAATGAGGCTAAAGAAATACAAGAATTTATAAAAAAAGCATTGGTAATGCACTGCCAAAACGAACAGTTTATTCAAGACAGCCTGGGCGATGGCGCCCAACCAATAAAAATTTAATGTATCTTTGTGCTTAATACGTTATTAAAAGTTTCAAGTTTAAATTAATCAAATGAAAGGACCTCTTTTTTATTCTAAAATTTTGCTCTTTGGGGAGTATGGAATTATAAGAGATTCTAAAGGCCTTTCAATCCCTTACAGTTTTTATAAAGGTGCTTTAAAAAAAGATCAAAATCCAGATCATGCTGCAATAGATTCTAATTTAAATTTAAGAAAATTCGTTCAATATTTATCGACATTAGACAGGTCTCTAGTAACATTTAATTTAGACCAATTACAAAACGACGTCAATGGAGGCATGTATTTTGACTCTTCTATTCCTCAAGGGTATGGAGTTGGAAGTAGTGGAGCCTTAGTCGCTGCATTGTATGATAAGTACGCGCAGGATAAAATCACGGTTTTGGAAAACTTAACCCGTGAGAAGTTACTTAAATTAAAAGCTATTTTTTCTGGAATGGAATCTTTCTTTCACGGAAAGTCATCTGGACTAGATCCATTAAATAGTTACTTGAGTATTCCTATTCTTATAACTTCACAAGATAATATTGAAGCTACCGGAATTCCTTCACAGAACACAAATGGTAAAGGAGCTGTGTTTTTACTAGACAGTGGCATCACAGGAGAAACAGCACCAATGGTGAGTATCTTCATGGAAAAAATGAAACAAGAAGGTTTCAGATCGATGCTGAAAAATCAATTTATTAAACACACAGATGCGTGTGTAGACGATTTTTTGAACGGAGATGTGAAATCACTTTTCTCAAATACAAAACAACTTTCTAAGGTCGTTTTGAATCATTTTAAGCCCATGATTCCAAAACAATTTCATGCCATATGGAAAAAAGGTATCGAAACAAATGACTACTACCTTAAACTCTGTGGTTCTGGTGGTGGTGGTTATATTTTAGGGTTTACTGAAGATTTTCAAGCTGCTCAAACAGCCCTTACAGACTACAAGTTAGAAGTCGTTTATAACTTCTAAATCATTATTATGTTTACGAAAGCTCAAAAACAACTAATACTAAAGCTATTTAGTTTATTTGTTGTGGTAAGAGGCTTCAATCTTGCTATGATAGTAGTTGCTCAGTACATTACTGCAATCTTCATCATGTCCCCTTCTCAGTCTCTGTCGGAAGTGTTACTAGACCGACCTCTTTTCGTATTAATAGTTGCAACGGTTCTTTCTATTGCATCAGGATATATTATCAATAATTTTTATGATGCCGAGAAAGATAGCATTAATCGTCCTCAGCAAGTAACCTTAGAAAAACTGGTGAGTCAAAATACAAAGTTGATGGTTTATTTTATATTAAACCTGCTAGTTGTAATTATTGCAAGTTATGTATCTTTTCGTGCCGTACTCTTTTTCTCGGTCTATATTTTTGCCATTTGGTTTTATTCTCATAAAATTAAAAAGAGACCAATTATAGGAAATCTAGTTTCTGCTGTTCTTACGATAACGCCTTTTTTTGCTATCTTTTTGTACTACAAGAACTTTAGTAGTCTAATTTTTGTTTTTGGATTTTATCTATTTCTTATATTATCAATGCGAGAATTAGTAAAAGATTTATCTAACTTAAAAGGAGACTTGGTGCTTAACTACAAAACTATCCCTGTTATTTACGGAGAGATCTACGCAAAATTCATGATTCTTTTCCTGGTGTTAGCTAATATTTCAGTGACCTCATTTTTACTATTGTCTTATGATTTAGGGCATATGGACTACTTTTTTTGCTTTAGTATCCTATTACTTTCCTTAGTATTATTACTTTTATTTAAAGCTCATAAACACCAACAGTATTCTCATATTCACTCGCTTTTAAAATTACTTGTACTATTGGGTGTTTTTAGTATTATGTTATTAAATCCTAGTCTTATTTTATCTAAAATATTATAAACAGAAAACAATACGCATTGCTTTTGAATGCGTTACATTTGCAAAAAATTAATCATGGCAAAACCGAATCACCATTCAGACAAACGTGTTGGAAAATCTAAACCCTCAAAGTTAAAGGCGCCAGAGACTAAGTATTCAAAGAAAAAAACTGCGTCTTCCAAGCCAAAGTCAAAAGCATCTTCAAATTCAGATGAGATCCGCTTGAATAAATATATTGCCAATTCTGGCATGTGTTCGCGTCGTGAAGCCGACATGCATATCAGTATTGGGAGTGTGATGGTTAACGGGAAAGTTGTAACCGAAATGGGTTATAAAGTTCTTATAGACGATGAGGTTCGATTTGATGGTGCTCGAATTAATCCTGAGAAAAAAGCATATGTATTACTAAATAAGCCAAAAGGTTTTGCAACGACGACTAGTGAGGGTAAGGGACGCACTGTCATGGATTTAGTGGCCAATGCGACTGCTGCAAAAATTAGACCTATTGGACGTCTCGGAAGAAACTCGCTAGGGTTGATTTTGTTTACAAATGATGAGCAAATGCATGCGAAATTTACCAACTCAAAACACGGAGTTGTTCGATTGTTTCATATGGAATTGGACAAGCCTCTTAAGTTTGAACATTTAAAAAGTATTCAAGACGGGTTTAAATATGAAGGTAAATTAGTTTCCGTAGAGGCCATTAGTTTTATTGATGGTGCCCCCAAAAATGAAATTGGTCTTCAAATTAAAAACACAGGAAATACCATCATACGCAAGATTTTTGATCACTTTAACTATGAAATCACTAAAATGGATTGTGTCACTATTGGGCCACTTTCTAAAAAAGACCTTCCAAGAGGTCACTGGAAACATCTTTCAGATCAGGAGATTAGCAACCTTATGATGCTTTAATTTTTAAGAATTTCTTAGAATAGAGTTCCCATCCCAACATCAAAATAACAGGGGTATATTCAATAATAAGTATGCTGTTACATTCTTCCACACTAAACTCATTGTAGGCAATGTAGCTAAGTATGAGTGTATAACTCCATACTAATACAAACTTATAATTTGTAAATACGGAGAGTAGTAACAAACTAATAATGTACCATGGGTGTACGGTTGTTGAAATAAAATAATAGCCGCTTAAGATCCATAATATCGTAAGTATAATTTGGCTTGTTTCCTTTTTTTTCTTGAGTAGTAGATAGCTTGTTTGTAGCGTTACAACACAGGCAACTATAATCCCCATACTATTTATAACACTCACCCCATTTATATTTTCTAGGGTCCCTTTTAAAAAGTAATAAACACTGGCGTTGAACTCAAAATTTGAAAACCAGAGACCTATCGTAGCGCTGAAGTTTTCTAGCAATCCAAAGCTAAAAAAAGGAATAAAAAGGATTATAAAAACGGCTGCGGTAACGCTATAAAATAGGACGCTTTTTTTCCACCCTAATTTATTCAGAAAAAGAGGTAAACTCAAAACGGGCACTAGCTTTACAGCAATAGATAAAGCCATTACAACAGCGGCCATATGCAATTTTTTAGAATGAATAAAATAGAGTGACATTATGAATAAACAGAGCATAAGCCCTTCAAAGTGAAGGTTTCCAGTTAATTCAATAATAACTAAGGGATTTAAAATAAACCAATACATAGTTCGTGTTGGTTTGTTTAGTTTCTTAAGAAGCTTTTTCCCGAAAACAAGAATACCTAAGTCCGCACTAATTAAAATTAATCGCAGGACCACTATAGACCCTAAAATACTATGCTTAGAAATGAAGGCCGCTATTATAAACGGCATTTGATGTACAGGTGGGTAGTTAGAGTAATGCTTGGCGCTCAACGCGCCCATTCCCTCATAAAGCGTATTCATTTGAGGAAATAATCCAATCGACGACTCCATCAATTCATTAGGGGTGTGTAAGTATGGGTTTAGCCCTTCTAAAATAAGGCGTCCATCCCATACAAATCGGTAGAAATCTTGAGATAGATTAGGAATGGCTACGAGGAATAACAGTCGGAATAGTACAGCCAAATAGCTTAGCCAGCTCTCCTTAATTTTTTGGTTTTTTACAATAAAATAATAACTTCCAAAAAGAACAGAATATATTAGTAGTAGTTTGCTATGTTCAAAACGCGCTAAGTTATAGGCCCATATGATGTACAAAATCATACTTATTCCAATAATAGAAACGGCTGTATTTTTTGAATTTAAAATTGACCTATTGAATTTCACAAGTCAGCGTAAGTATTAAATTTTAGAGGTAAGCGATTTAAAGAAAACAAATCCAAACCCAAGAAATAACATTAAATGGAAAGGGAATAAACCAAAGTCTCCTCCTTGGTCTCCAACAACAAAGGCGCTGTACATTCCAAATGCAAAATAAAGCATTAAAAGGCCTTCAAATATAACATTTGTTGAAATGTTTTTTCTTAGATATTTATTTTTCTTCCAGTTGTCTGAGAGTGCATTAATATTGAATTTAGGGGTGCGAATAAAATCACTTCGTTTTCCAAAGTGACCTTCTAAAACTGCAATAGAATTATGGAGAGAGAAGCCCATTGCAATTGAGAAAAACGCAAAAAACAATCCAATATACTTGATAAAGTTTTTAAAGCCAGATCCATATATTTTTTTGTACATAAACCAATAGCAAATAAAAAATATAATGGTACTCACAACAAAGAAACTCATGACATAAAAGTACATCTTTAAATGAGCATACTCATTTTTGATATACAACATAGGAATACTTAATATACCCACAATCAGTACATTTAAAAACATAGTACTGTTTAATAAATGCAGTATACTATGTATTTTTGTTTTTAACGAAATATTTTTGCTTTTCAAAACACGCTTCATCATCTTTTGAAAGTTTTCAGCTCCCCCTTTATTCCATCTAAATTGTTGTGATCTCGCGGCACTGATAGCTACAGGTAATTCTGCGGGTGTTTCAACCCCTTCCAAGTATTTAAACTTCCAGTTCTTAAGTTGTGCTCTATAGCTCAAGTCAAGATCTTCTGTGAGGGTGTCACCTTCCCAGTTTCCAGCATCAATGATACATGTCTTACGCCAAACGCCTGCAGTACCATTAAAGTTTATAAAATGTCCTTTGGAGTTCCTTCCAACTTGTTCAAGCGTGAAGTGAGCATCCAATGCAAAAGCCTGTATTTTAGTAAGTATTGAATAATTACGGTTAATATGACTCCAACGAGTTTGAACCACTCCAAGTTTTTGATCTTTAAAAAATGGAATTGTGCACTTTAACCAATTATGTTTTGGTAAAAAGTCGGCATCAAATATAGCTATGTATTCTCCTTTTGCGATTACAAGACCTTCTTTCAAAGCTCCTGCTTTAAAGCCCTTTCGGTTTTCTCTTTGAATATGTTGAATGTCAAAGCCCTCTTTTTGTAACGCTTTTATTAAAATAGATGTTGATTCTATAGACTCATCGGTAGAGTCGTCAAGAACTTGAATTTCTAATTTGTCTTGAGGATAATCAATTAAAACAATATTTTTCAAAAGACGTTCCATTACATAAATCTCGTTAAATACAGGAAGTTGTATTGTCACGAATGGAATTTCATCTGCCTTAGAGAAGTCAAATTCGGGGCAGGCTTCATCAGTCTTTTGGGAACTCAAATAATTAAAAAGTAAATTTAATTGTGCCAGGGCATACATGAAAATGAGTATGAGTGCGATAGAGTAAATTAGAATGATTGTGATTTCTAAAAGCATTACTTAAAACTATATTTTAGTATCCAGGTTAATATTTTAATTCCTGCAAATATACTACCTTTAAGCGTACCAGATACTTTTGAAACGCCTATTCTGTTGCGGTAACTGACAGGAATTTCTAAATATTTGTATTTTTTTTTCAATATCTTGAGTTGCATCTCAACAGTCCACCCATATGTAGGGTCTTGCATTTTTAAGCTTTGTAATACATCATGTTTTATTGCTCTAAACGGACCGAGATCTGTGAAGCGTGATTTGAAAAACACTCTCATTAAAAAAGTAGCCAGCCAATTTCCAAAAATTTGTTGTGGCTGCATGGATCCTTTTGCCCGCAAATTTTTTACACGAGCACCGATAACAAAATCAATATCTTTTTCAATTATAGGGGCTATTATTTTTGTAAGTTCCTCAGGGTAGTCGCTATAATCGCCATCAATAAAAACAACAATATCTGTTCGTGTTTTTTGTTCATTAATATAATTTACACCCTTTAAACAGGCATTGCCATAGCCGCTTTTTATCTCTTTTAAAACAGTGGCTTCTAATTTTTGAGCGTTTATTGCGGTTTCATCAGTTGAGCAGTTATCTACAACAATAATTTCGTTTACAAATGAGGGAAGGGCTTTAATGACCTTTCCAATAGATTTTGCTTCATTATAAGCAGGGATAATTACTTTAATAGTTTCAGTCAATTAAATTATTTTTTTAGTTCTAGTTGCTGAGCTGGTACAATATGTGTATCGAAATACCATGCGGACCATTTTTCTAAACTTAGAAAGACACCAACGCTTAATACCACGATTGTAATTAAAAGAATAAGTAGATTTTTACGTTTTCTTTTAGGGTCAATTGAGCATTGATTTTGTTTTTTTCTAAAGGAATATATACCATAGATTCCAATAGCTATTGCGATTCCTTTTAGTATCAAAGATCCTGTTCCTTCGCTTCCATCCTCGTTGTAAAAAAAATCTGCAAATGAGATCGCATAAACGCCGCCCATAAGGCCGAACATAAACAATACTGCTGGTGCAACGCAACAAACGATGCCAGCTACGGCAGCACTTAAGGAGTATTTTAGACTCCACTTTAAAAGACTTGGGGGTTTTTTAGTAGACATTTTTTAGGATTTAAGGTTTATCAAAGTTACTTAATATGTTTTAAATAATAGCGCTCCAAGTTTTCTGGAGTAGCTCCGAAATATTTTTTCAAATGTATAATGCTAAAATGAAGTTGTAATTTCCAAACCCCATTTGTCTCGAATCGTCTTGGTGAGGACTTGATCCAGTGTTGAATCACTTTAAAATTTGAGTGTTTATAAAGTTTGTAAATCAGGTCATTGTCTTCATAAACTAAAAATCTCTCATCATAGCCTCCAATTTGTTTAAATAGATTTTTTTCAATGAATAAACTTTGATCCCCTCCTCGACATGACCTCCAGTTAAACTGTGTAAGCCACCCTGCAATTTTAAGCCCCCAGTGTGAGCTATCGAATTTCATTTTAAAACATCCTGATTTGGAGCCATTACCCACAGCTTTTAAAATGTGTGCATCAAATTCTTTAGGAGGTAAGGAGTCAGCATGCAAAAAATACAAAATTGTTCCTTTTGCTTGTGCGGCTGCTGTATTCATTTGCACGGCGCGGCCTTTTGGACTGTCTATTCCTTTAAATTTTGTGTATTTTTTTGAAAACTCTAAAACAATTGCTTTAGAGTCATCAGTGCTTTGGCCATCTACCACCAAAAACTCCATGATGTTTTTTGAATTCATTTCTTGTAAATACATCAAAAATGTGTGAAGTATTTTAGCTTCGTTATAAACCGGTATCACGATAGAGATGTTATTCATTAAGTTTCCAGCTGTAGTTAAGATAGTCGATTTCTGCTTCTGCTGAGATCTTGATATTACTGTAGATATTTAAAAAGGTAATAAAGGCCTCTTTTTTTGGAAAATCAGATTCAAACCATTTAAAAATTCTTGAGATTTTCAACTGAGACCGATTTATACTGTTTTTTGAAGAATCATTTATAAATTGTTTTGTCACTTTTTCTAGCTGTTGCTGTAACGTTTTGGACTCATATGCATAATTTAAAAGCCTTGGACAGGATTCCGATGCACATACAATTGCAAAATGTACCCTCGGATCTCCCATAGGTCTTAAGATTTTATGTTCAATTGTATTGAGAGATAGAGTCTTTTCACCAATTTTAATAAAGTTTTGACTCCATGGTCTTCTTATATTCTTAATGCTTTTTATTGGGTAGTTTTCAAGTATGAGTTGAATTGTGCAGGCATTATAGGTATTGATCCAATAGGCTTTTTGAGTGTCTGTGTCCCATTTGTCATTAGGAGGGTTAGCAGCTAATTTTTCTAGGTAATTTTCAAGAACAGATTTGTTGTTTCGCAACTCTTTGTAGTTCACCTCTCCTTTGTCGGAAACATATGTTTGTAAAATTTCAGTCCATGGGCTGTGGTCTGCTGGCTGAGAGTTTCCAGTCCAGGAAGTAATTATCAGGCATAAACTTAAGATACGGATCATTGTTTATAGTTTAACAGCAACCACCACCATCATAATGAAAAGTAGATTCGCTGATGTAAATATCATTACGATTTAAATTAGATAACGCTGCGGCTGTTTTATCGCAAATAGCCAACGGTTGATTTTTTAATAAGATGTGTCCCGCTTTGTCATCAAGATAATCTTCTTTGCCATGAAAAATAGCAGCCTTTCCGGTAAACACACAAGGGCCATCCGCAGGCATGGGGTCTTTAATTGCAGCTACCTCAATAGATTCTATATATATAATTTCCTTTGTATTGTAATGCAGTGGATCCAAAATTCGATAGGGCTTTCGAGCTCTGATTTCAATGGTTCCAAACCCAGCATCGGTTAGCATTTTTACATAATCAGCTATCGGAATACTTCCACTCAAGCATAAGGCTCGAAGGCGCTCATCCTCTCTTAAAGATTGATTCATAGGTTGTTCACAAGTGGGGTCACTCATTACTAATTTACCATGAGGTTTTAGGACGCGGTACATTTCCGAAATTGCTTTTTTGAGGTCTTCAATTTTAAAAATATTAAACAAGCAGTTTTGTGCTGCCACATCTATACTGTTATCCTCTACAGGCAAGTTAAGAGCGTCCCCTTTTTTTAGACTTACAAACTCTTTACTAAACCAGGGGTTCTGCAGCTCTGCTTCAATGAAATTTTTCTTTGAGGCCTCTAGCATTTCATCTACCACATCTACGCCAATAACGCCCTCCTTTTGACGACTAAAATAGGCGAACTGTAATAATTCCATACCGCCTCCAACCCCTACATATAAGGTTTTAGGATTATTGGTTAGGTCACGTGCATGCACAGTACTCCCACATCCATAGTTCATTTCTTGCATAATTTTTGGGATTTTTAATCCGGGGAGTTCCCAAATAGGATTAGTGGTGCAGCAGAGCCCAATATCAGGACTTAGGGCTGCTTTTTTATAAACGTCGTGGGTGGTGTCTAAATAGCTCATTTATAGTTTTTTTATTACGTCTTTAAATAATATAATCATTTTGGGTTCCGCTTTTGAAGCGATTTCTATAATTTCGGAAATGTTCACTGACTTTAGGTTCTCAGGGTCACATTCGTCGGTTAAAACAGAAACTGCCGCTACTTTTAATTTAAGATGGTTTGCAACTATTATTTCTGGCACAGTGCTCATTCCAACGGCGTCAGCGCCCAATAGTTTTAGCATTTTATATTCTGCACGTGTTTCTAATTGAGGCCCCACTACACTAATGTAAACGCCTTTATGGAGTTTTATATTATGAGTGGCAGCAATACTTTCAAACAGTGTGTTTATTTTTTGATTATAGGGTGCACTCATGTCAACAAAGCGTTCCCCTAATTGCTCAACGCCTTTAAAAGCTAAAGGAGACCCCCCTTGCAAGTTTATGTGGTCATCAATTAGCATTAAGTCTCCCTTTTTGTAATTAAGGTTTAACGCCCCTGAAGCATTAGAAACTAGTAAAGTAGAAATGCCCAACTGCTTCATAATTCGTACCGGATAGGTAACGTCTTGTAGGGAGTAGCCTTCATAGATATGAAAACGCCCTTGCATAACGATTACTTTTTTTCCTTCCAAGATTCCGTAAACTAACTTGCCTTTATGAAACTCAACAGTCGCCGTTGGGAAGTTTGGAATGTGATTATAGCTCACTTCCTTAAGCACTTCCATATGGTCTATTAACTGGCCTAGTCCAGTTCCAAGTATGATCCCAATTTCGGGAGACTTAAAACCTTTCTCTTTAAGATAATCAGTTGTTTCTTCAATTAGGTTCATCATAGTCTTATATCTTTTTTAATAATTCAGGTTGTTGTTGTAGATCTTCGAATGTGTCAATATCGTTTAAGGCTTCCAAAAGTTTAATATTTTGTTGTTTTAAATCCTTTAAAGTATGTTCTAATACAGAATCTGTACCCCATTTTTTGTTTTTAAATAATGTGTGATAAAGTTCTTTCATTCCTAGTAAATAATAGCCGCCGTCTAATGAGGGACCAATGGTAATGTCATGTGTTTCTAGTGCTTCAAAGGCAGTAGTTATGTGCGTTGGTTTTAGATCAAATAAATCACTCCCAATAATTAAGATCTTTTCATAGCCTTCTTTAAACTCCGTTTCAAAAGCGTTTTGCATACGTTCTCCTAAATCTGATCCTTTTTGAACTTTTTTTTGGAAAATAGTAGCATCCCAATAGTCGTTTTCTCTCACTATTTCAGAATAGTAAACGACTTTACTAAAACTCAAATCATGAAGCACAGCCGCGGTGTGCTTTAGTAATAGTTTGTAAATAGTTAAAGCAGACTGGTCTCCAATAGATTTAGCAAGTCGTGTTTTTACTTTTCCTATCTCTGGAGTTCTGACAAAAACAATGATTAAGTTTTTATTCATATACTTTAATTCCTTTTGTTAAGTAGCGCCCCCATTTTTTTGAATAGGCATGTACTTTTTGGGTTGTTTGGCCTTTTTTATAGATATCTCCACCTTTGTTTACCCATTCAAACAAGCCTCCATATAGATTGTAAACGTTTGTATAGCCATGGCTCATTAGTTTTTTGCCTATAATTTCAGATCGCACTCCAATGGAGCAATAAACAATAATTTGTTGATCTAGTTCGTTCAATGAATTTTCGGTAAGCTTATCTAAAGCTAATAAATTAAAGTTCTTAAACCCAATATGGAAGGCACCTTTTAGGTGGCTAATCTCGTATTCCTCTTTTTCTCTGGCATCTAAAATCACTACTTTATTTATGTTCTTTTTTAGAGCTTCAACTTTTATGTAAGGAACAGCCCCGTCGTTGTAGTTGTCTAAAACTGTTTTAATAGTAGATTGAGAGAACACACTAGTACTCAGTATATAGATGCATATAATAATTAGTTTTTTCATTTTATCAGGTCACTGTTCCTTGGCAGCTACTTCCCGCACCTGCGGTACAGCCATAGCAATGTTGAGAGATACAGATAGTACGATTTTCTAAAGCATCTTTATCAAACTCGCTAATGTGTTGCACAGTACTATCAACTTTTAATTCCAACATTTGATTAAAATCGCAGTCATATAGCCAGCCATCCCAACTCACTGATAGGGTGTTTGTACACATCACATTTCCTACCGCTTCAGGGTTAAACGCTTCTACAAGACTGTACATATAATCCTCATAATTTTCAGAAGCTATAAGGTAATCTAAAAAACGGCTTATTGGTAAGTTTGTAATCGAAAATAACTCATGAAATTGAATACTAAAGTCTGATAAAAGTGCTTTTTTAAAATCGGATTCTAAAGCGGCCTGATCACCTGGTAAAAAAGCCCCCGATGGATTATAAACCAAATCTAGTTTCAACTCTGATCCCGGCATACCATAACCAACAGCATTTAGCATTTTTAGCGCCTTTATGGAGGCGTTAAAGACCCCATCTCCTCTTTGCTTATCTGTTTTACCTTTTGTCCAGTGTGGCATGGAAGATATCACATGGATGTTATGTTTTTTGAAAAAGTCTGGCAAATCATAGTATTTTTTATTGGCGGTTATGATGGTCAAATTAGATCGAACAATAAAATCCTTAACACCAATTTTGGTGGCCTCTTCAACAAACCATCTAAATTCTGGATTCATTTCCGGAGCCCCGCCTGTGAGGTCTAGAGTGTGAGCTCCTGTTTTTTTGATCACATCCAAACATTGCTGCATGGTTTCACGGGTCATGATTTCCTTTCGGTCGGGGCCTGCATCAACATGGCAGTGTGCGCAAACCTGGTTACACATATATCCAATGTTAATTTGTAGGATTTCTAATGTTTTTGGTTTTAATGGAAATTGCTTTAAAGATGCTAGTTGAGCACTAAACTTTGGGAGTTCACCAGTTTCAAATACTCCATTTGAAAGCAGTTCTAATTGCCTTTGGGAATTAGCAAGTTCGTTTTTTTGTTTTTTGAGGGATTTTAGAAGCATCGGTTACATGGATAATTTTTTGTATTTATTCATCATTTGCACACTATGAACTAGAGTAGCTCCGCTTTCAATCGCTGCTCCTGCATGGACTGCCTCCATCATTTCTTCTTTTGTGATTCCTCGTTGCAAGCCGTCTTGTGTATAAGCGTCTATACAGTATGGACACTTTACGACATGGGATACGGCAAGAGCAATAAGTGATTTTTCGCGTGCTGTTAAGGCACCTTCCTCAAATACTTTTCCGTAATAGTCAAAAAACTTCCCCCCGAGTTCTTCATTCCATTCAGTAATGTTTCCAAATTTTTTTAGGTCTGAAGGGTCATAATAGGATTTACTCATTTTAGATTTGTTTTAATGGATGTTCGTAAATTTATGAAATTAAGTTTGAATACTCAGTTTTGGGTTTTTTTTATTTTTATCAGTAGCACAACATTTTTGTCTTACACCAATACATCAGCACTACAATTATTATATTTCATTGATTCAGTTGTCAATCGATATCGTTTTCGGTTGTAGTATTTTAATATTTAAATCTATTAATTTGTTAATTTAATAGATTTAATTGATTTTAATTGTAATTGTATGTTTTTTGTTGTGTGCCATATTTATGATGTGACGACTATTCTTACTAATATTACAGTATTGTTAATAATAACTTATACACATGAAAAATATTATTTTTTTATTACTTATTGTAATCACTTTTTCGAGTTTCTCTCAAACCAATGTAGACTTTGAAGCTGCTGGTACTGATTGGAACTGGGTTGTAGATCAAAATGGGAATAATCCTGCTTTAGAATTTGTAGCCAATCCAAATACAACAACAGTTAATACGACTGCTACTGCTGCGAAATTCATAGCGACTGCTAATGGACAGTCCTATGCATTAACTTTTACGGATGATATGGGCGCTTTTACTTTTAGCGCTAATAATAGCCTTGTTAAAATGATGGTCTTAAAATCAGTTTCTAGTGTTGTGGCCCTAAAATTTGAAGATTCAACAAATCCAGCATTTTCTACAATTGTTGAAGTTACTAATTCTATAACGAATGGAGATTGGGAAGAATTGATTTTTAATTTTGGAACATCAGTCGGTAATACATACGACCGAATGGTTGTCATCCCAGATTTTATTGAGCGTGCTGAAAATAAGACCATATATTTTGATCAGATTTCCTTTAATGTAAATAACACACTGGAAGATTATTACCTTGAAGATATTGATTTTGAGTCTACTGGATTTGGAGCTAATTGGGTATGGACTACCGATAACAACTACACGGATCCTCCTCTTGAAATGGTTGCTAATCCCAATACTGGTGGCGCTAATAACTCTTCAACGGTTGCTAAGTTTACCTCTACAACTGCCGGAGATCCTTGGGCGCTTACCTATACAGATAATATTGGGTCTTTTACCTTTACAGAGGCTAATAGTATGGTAACAATCATGGTCCGCAAGTCTAAAGTATCAGATGTCGGTCTTAAATTTGAAGGGCCTGGAGGGATTTATAAAGAAATCAAAATTTCAAATACGCTTACTAACGGAGACTGGGAACAGATGTCCTTTGATTTTAGTTCTGAAATTGGAAATACGTTTAACAGATTTGTAGTGATTCCTGACTTTGATGATTCACGTTTTCAAGATCATGTTTCGTATTTCGATCAGATTTCATTTGGAAATCAAACAGCAGGTTTTGACGACTATGCTATCAACTTTGTAAAAATGTATCCGAATCCAGCGAATAGCATTGTCAACTTTTCTTCACCCTCAAACGAAGTTTTAGAAGTCGCTATTTATGATATGTTAGGCAAACAAGTGTTGCGTTCTGTCCGTGTACACTCACAGCTTAATATTTCTAGTTTACATGCAGGTATTTATTTTGTAAATTTGACGCAAGGTACTCATGTAACATCAAAAAAGTTAGTGGTCAACTAAGTCGTAGCTAACAATTATTTTACAAAAAAACTACTTTAGCATTAACTTCTGTTATTGGTTTAAATAGTCTATTGAGATTTGTGTAAACGCTTTAACTCCTAATAATAGTCCACTTTCGTCAATCATAAAATCTGGAGTATGGTGGGGAAATGATTCGGAATTCCCAGCAGTCATACCTCCTAAGAAGAAGTACACGCCAGGAACTTTTTCTTGAAAAAACGAAAAGTCTTCACCTCCAGTGGTTGCTTTCATAATAATGACGTTTTCTTCTCCGGCGACCGTTTGCAGTGATGGTAGTATTCGTGCTGTCAGTGCTTCATCGTTATAGGTAATTGAAGTATTATTTTGAAATATAATTGAAGCTTCTCCACCATAGGCTTTTGCAATCCCTTCGACCATTTCTTTCATGCGCGTTTCAATCATTTCTCGCATTTTAGGATCTAAGGTTCTGACAGTCCCGATCATTTCTGAAGACTCAGGAATGATATTAAACCTTGTTCCTGAAGTGATTTTTCCAACCGTAATCACAGCCGCCTCATTCGTAAGTTCAGCTTCACGACTAATAATGGTTTGAAGCCCATCAATAATCTTTGCCGAAATTAAAATTGGATCTACTCCCGACCAGGGTTGGGAGCCGTGGGTTTGCTTTCCTCTTACATTGATGACAAAGCGCTCTACTGACGCCATAATCCCACCGGTTTTATATTTAATAGTTCCTACGGGAGTTTGTGAGTTGATGTGCAGTCCAAATATTGCATCTACTTTCGGATTTTCTAGAACGCCTTCTTTGATCATGAGTTTTGCACCCCCTTCTTCCCCTGGGGGAGGGCCTTCCTCCGCCGGCTGAAAGATGAATTTAATACGCCCTTTTATTTTATCTTTGTGTTTTGACAACACTTCTGCGGTTGCCATTAAAATAGCGATGTGTGTATCATGACCACAGGCATGCATAACGCCTG